>DATKWY010000172.1:0-12141 GCA_035529295.1 Candidatus Desulfaltia sp.
ATTACTAAAAGGATCGCTGTCTCCTTCAACTCATTAAAAAAAACATCAGTTTGATGTGAAAGAATTATCTATATAAAAATCGTTAAATATCGTTACTATTAACCATATCTACTATCTGAGGGGGGTTAATGAGTAGTAGGAGATCCCGTTTCGAGATCTACGTAGATGTGTTATCGGAGATAAAGAACGGTTCCAACAAGCCCACCCAGATCATGTACGCAGCTAACCTGTCGTGGCGTCCCCTCCAGGAGATACTTAGGAGTCTGGTCGGCCAAGGCCTAATAGCAGAGATCGAGGAGGAAATCAAGGACAAGAGAACCAAGGTCCAGTTTGATCTTACCATGAAGGGAGATAACGTGGTGCGTTACTACAGTAAAGCTAAGAGCCTGGTCGAGATCAAGGGACCGGAAGAACGTGAGAGATAACTAGATCTCTATGTCTCCACACACGATGTAGTCCTGGTGTATGCTTAGCTCCTTGGACAACCAACCCCGTGTGTACTGAGGCTCTATCTCGTACAACCGGGCCAAGCCTCCTTCTATCTCGTCCTCGCAGACGTTTTTTGAGAAAAGATCTAGGCCGATGGATAACTGGTAGGTGGGTGAGGGACCTTTGCCCAGATGTTTAACTGCTGCGTCAGCTGGGACGGCTTCTCGGTACTCATAAATCTTCAAGCCCACGCTTGCAGAGACCACGAAAACGGAGTTGACCAGGTCGAAACACACTAGATCTATGTCGTTCAGCCTCTTCTTGAACTCTGACCAGTCCTTCAGGACGACCTTGTGGGGTGGGGACTCGGGTGAGCCGGGCTGCTTTGATTCGAGGCGGCTCTGGTTCTCGACTATGACGTCCTCGGCGCGAGAGATCAGCGTGTCCAATGATTTCTCGTGATCCTTCAACACGTTGATCAGGAAGTCCATGACCTCAACCCTATCATATTGACTCATTTTTTTCCCACCATCCGGTTGAAGAATCCCTGTGCTCAGTGTTATTAAAGAAGGTAGAGAGTGAGACACATAACAATGAATTCTATGATCAATCAGGTAATGAGATGCATAACGTGGTTATATAATATGGGTCATCGATATTGCTCTATCATTGACATCGCTGTTTAACCTGTTTTCATGAACTCCCTCAGCAGGATCGTCGCGTAGCCCCCCATGGGCAACGTGAAAACCAGTTTAACGCCCTCAGAGACCTCCCCGTGGGACACATCAGGCAGCAGCCTGCCCATCCTTCTGGTCCCCTTCACCTTGTTTCGTCTTAGCTGCTCCTCTGTGAGGCCTGACTCAGTCAGAATTTGGTTCTCCAGCTCGACTGCCTCGTGCTCTGGCTTCCGCATCTTGTACCCGTACATGGGGGCAGTGAAGCTGATCTCCTTCGCCTCGTACCTCTGCTGCTCTGTCTCCAGGTCGCTCACCGTGAAGAGGCCCCCTGTGTCATGCTTCTTAGCTACGTCCCCGAGGAGCAGCCTACCGAACAGCCCTCGCCTCACCCTCTCAGCCAGGTACCTGTTGCACAGGTAGCTCTGGTAGCTGGACAGCAGAAACCTGTTGAGCCACCGGTCGCGTATCCTCTTCCGCCCCTGAAGTATCTCCCACCCGGACCTTATGTTGTCGCCCTCCTCACCGGTCCTCTGCTCCCCGTAGTAGTTGGGTAAACCCGCCTGGTTGAGCCGAGAGGCGACCCTAGTCATCTTCTCCAGCACCCGATCCATGGGCTCCTCGATCCCCGTGACGACTATGGTGAACCTGTTTCCTTTGAGGTGCCCTGACCTCAGCTTGTTTACATGATAGTTTGCCCAGTTCACCTTTACCTTCAGTTGGTCCTCGATCAACCACGTGGCCTCGCATGTGGTCATGGGCCTGTTCTGGAGGTGGACGCTGAAGGTCTGGGAGGTCACGGCGTTCCTGTCCTTGAGGCCGGCCTTCCCAATGTTCTCAGGCTTCAGCTCGAAGAGCTCCGCTAACCTAACCTGAACGTCCCTGGTGGTCATGTTGGTCTTGGTCACGTTGACGTAGAGGTGCTCACCAGAGCCGCTGGGCTCGTAGAGAGGTATCTCGTCTACGACGAAGTGCTCCGGCTTGGCTTTGATGACCCCGCCCACGCCCGGGAGGTCGCCGGTGATGTAAGGGAGGGCGAGGTCGATCTGAGGGAAGTCAGTCATCTGGATGTTCCGGTCACTGGCTCTGGGGGCTCCACTTGGGCACCGTCCAAGGTAGTCTCTCTCCCTGGACGTATGCCTTCAGGGGCTCCCTGTACGGGAACAGGGCCACGGCTCCGCCTGTGTGGAGGAACACCACGTTGTCCTTCTTGGTGAGCTTCTTCTTCCTGACCAGGTCGATGATGCACGCCGCGGCCACGGCCGTGTAGACGGGGTCGATCATCATTCCCTCTGTCTCAGCCAGTATTTTCACTGCTTCGGCTTTGCCCTCTGACATGAAGCCGTAGCCGCCGCCCGCGTACTCGTTGTAGACAACTACGTCGTCGTCTCCGAGCGAGAAGTCTAGCTCAAACTGTTTCTTGGAGTCCAGCGTTATCTCCTTGACCTTCTTGGCCTGTGCCTCCTTTTCGTTCGGGCTCGTCATGGCCCCGATGACCTTGATGCCCGCGTTGAAGGCCTTTGACCCCGCGACTAGGCCAGCCTGGGTGCCCCCGCTGCCGGTGGCGTGCACCAGGTGGCTGAACTGGATGCCCTGGTCGGCTTGCTGGTAGGTGAGCTCCAGCATGGCGTTGATGTACCCCGCCGCCCCGAGGGCTATGGAGCCTCCTACCGGCATGTAGTAGGGATTGTAGCCCTTGTCCTTGAGCTCCTTCATGGATGCGTCTATGGTGGACTTCGTGTCTTCAGGCTTGACCACCTGTACCTCTGCCCCCATTAGCCTGTGGAGAAGGTGGTTGCCGTCCCAGGACTCGCCGTCGTAACCCTTGCTCGGCCCCGTCTTGATGAGCCTGATCTTCATACCCAGCTTCACGGCCGCGGCCGCCGTCTGGGTGCACCAGTTGCTGTGGAACCCTGCGTGGGTGACTATGTAGTCGGCCTTCTTCTCCAAGGCGTCGCCCATGAGGTACTCCAGCTTCCTGGCCTTGTTGCCTCCGAAGGCGAGGCCCGTGAGGTCGTCTCTCTTCACCCATATCCTGGGTCCGCCTAGCCTCTTGGTGAGGTTGGGCATGTACTGCAGGGGCGTCGGCAGGGACGCCAGCCTAGCTCTGGGGAGCGCGCTGAACTTCATGTAATACACCTGGGACAATGATAGCTTGGGATGCTTAATACTTATACATTGATTGTAAAGGGCTTAAACCCCATAATACGCGCGCGGTAAGTAGAGCCTTTAAAAGGCTCATAAATGACTACGCGCGCACATCTTTAGAAGCAACATTTTTTTTGATCTCGAATCTCGCTATACAGATATTTTATTCAAAAAATATCATAAACATTATAGAAATAATGCGTCTCCTCGTAATTCACATATGTACCATACTTTTAGGTTCATGTCGACGTATCCCCAAATCCTACTATTTTCCTTAAGAGGCGTGGTATCCGGGGGATCTTTGAATACTGTGAATTGTCTAACGAATAACGTAAAACTGAATCTAGGATCGTGCATTAATGTATCTGACACTTCTGCCATAGTCTCTATTTTTTCGAGTTTGATGTGTGTGTAGGTGATTTGGGGGTCATTTCTTATTTTTTCAAGGACTTTGGAATCATCATTTAATGTAATAACTTGCACTGAGAAATACAATAGTACGATGATTAAGACAATAACCGCGATTGATTTTGGGTTTAAATAACGTTTAGTCTCGATGTTTAGTCACTCTCTAAAAAATATGTTACGGATTGAGATAAACAAAGTGCCAATTGTATCCATATATGCCCGCGGTGCAGTTGTATTAACAGGTTTTTCTAAAAATATCTAGTATATATACTTTGATCTAGGAGGAGAGGAACTCCCGCTCCTTGTCCTCCAGCTCAAGCCAGCCGTCGATCACGTCGGCGCTCTCCTGGCTCGCCCTGTAGATGATCCTTAGAAGCGGCAAGGTCTCGGTAACAGCCTCCTGGGTGGACGTGTGGGTTCTCTGGGCCAGCTTCTCGGCCACCGCCTTCGTCTTCCGGCGGTCATGGTAGGTCATGATGTACCTCCACTTGGCCTGAGGCTCCCTTAAGTAGGGCACCACCCACACGTTTTGGCCGTACACCCATTTGCCGCCGATGCCCCTCATGTGGGAGTTGAGGTCACCCCACTTGTCTCTGCCGAGCCACCTCGTGGGGTTCACGGTGATTCCTTCCTTTGCCTCGCTGGTCTGGAAGCTACTCAGAGGCACCCCAACTCGCAGTATGGCCTGCTGCACCTGCTTCATGAGGCCCAGGCCCTGGCTCCGCTTCTTAGCGAAGGCGACGCCCCCCGTCATCAGGTTAAACATGTACTTCAGCAGCCTGTAGTCGGCGCTCCTCGCCCTGTTCTGATATACGTCGGCCTTGGCCAGCACCTCCAAGGCCTCCAGCCTCTCATCCGGGTCGTCTATTATGAGGGGCAGGTTCTCGTAGACCCAGTCGAAGAGGTCCTCGTATGGGATCATGCTCTGGCTTATGGTATGCCTGGCCTCCCGGAGGCTGCTGGCGGAGAATATCTTGTTTATCAGGTTGGGGGTGGTGTCCTGCCTGTCCCTGTCCTTCATCCAGGACACGTCCTCAGGCTCCACCCGTGTTCTGCCCCGCGCCACCGTCTCCAGGTCGTTGATGGCCGACCGCAGGTCTCCTCCGCTTTTCATGGCCAGGGTCTCCAGCGCCTCCGGGTGAACGGTTACGCCCTGCTCCTTGGCGATGGTTTCCAGTGTCTCGTACACGTCGCTGAAGGGCACGGGCTGGAACTCTACCAAGACAGCCTTGTCTAAGAGAGGCCGGAACTTATCCTGCATGTTCTCCCCTATTGTGGTGGCCACCATGACGATGGGGTTCACGGTAATCTTCAGTAGGTCTGAGATGGCCGCTATCCCTCCCCGGTCCTTCTGGCCGCTTACTCCCTCCATCTCGTCCAGCAGAATCATCCGGCGCTGACCGAAGATGTTCACCGTGTGCCCGGAGGCTTTCCCGATGTACTCCTCTATCTGGGTCTTACTCCGGCTGTCGCTAGCGTTCACCTCCATGAGGTCGAAGTTGTGCTCCTTGGCCAGAGCCTGGACGGCGCACGTCTTGCCTATGCCGGGGGGGCCGTGGATGAAGGCCGCCCTCTTCTTTGGGGGGCCCTTCTCCCAGCTCCTGAGCCACTTTTCCAGCTGGTCCAAGGCCTCGCCGTTGCCTACGATTTCCGCCTTGGACTTGGGCCTGTACCTGTAGGTCCAGGGCTGGTCTGTGCTCACCTTATTTTTTCACCCGCTAGTGCCAGGTGGGCCAGGAGGGTGCTGAGCTGTATCTCCGGGCGGGCCCCCTGGGTTAGCCTGAAGTCCACCTCGCCCACCGTGTCGCTGAGCTTCACCTTCCACTCTTCGGAGATGCCAGTGTGCTTCATGAGCTCACTGTAGGTCATCCTGATGATGTCGTCCGGCGCCAGGCCCTGGTCTATGAGGAGCTCCCTCAGGATGTCCCTGGACTCCATGAAGCCCCCGTCCAGGGCCGTCTGGATCATGGCGCGGACCCTCTCGGGGCTCACCTTGCCCAGCACCTCGTACACCGTGATGTCATCTATGGCGCTCTTGGTTGCGGCTGCGGCCTGCAGCAGGTTGGTGGCCTTTCTCAGGTCTCCCCCACTCGCTTGGTACAGGGCTTCAAGCCCCTCATCGAGTACCTCGACGTCCTCATTCTTCGCAATGTACTTTATCCATCCTTTAGCGTCTGATTCATCGAGAGGGCTGTACCTGAATATGCTGCACCGGCTCTGGATGGGATCTATGATGTTCTCGCTGTAGTTACCGAGGAGGCAGAAGCGACAGGTCCTGGTGTATATCTCCATGGTGCGGCGGAGGGCGTGCTGCGCGGCCGAGGTCAGGCTGTCCGCCTCGTCCATGATGAGTATCTTGAAGCTGACGGAGCTGGCTATGGCCGCTGTTCGGGCGAAGTTCTTCACCTTATCCCTGATGACGTCGATGCCTCGCTCGTCGCTGGCGTTGAGCTCCAGCACAAAGTTCCTGTACCCTGGGCCGTATAGGTCCCTGGCAAGGGCCAGGACGCTGGTGGTCTTACCCACCCCGGCGGGGCCCACTAGGAGGAGGTGGGGCAGGTTCTTCTCCTGCACGAAGCTCTTGAGCCTGCTCACTATCTCTTTCTGGTTGACTATCTCGTCCAGGGTCTTGGGACGGTACTTCTCAGCCCACATTCCGCTGCTCAATGTGCTCACGTCACACCTAGTAACCGGGTGCCCGGTTTTTATGTCCTTCTAAACAAGTTGTAAAGGGGGAGGCGCCTGTAAGTAGGGCCGTTGGCTGGGGCCTCAGGCTGAAGCATCTAGGAAGGAAGAGTTCACGATAGTCTCGATGGCCTCTATTATCTCCATCACCTCACATTTAACGCATTTTTTTTCGGAGCTTCCCTTAGCCATGTCAATGTAATCTCGTATCACTGTTACCTGATCCCGCGCATTCACTGCCTCGGTGAGCCTGCGGCCTAGGGCGAACATGGCCTCACTGTTAGACTCCAAGAACAGACGAATCTCGGAGGGAATCGTTCTATATGTTTCGGCGTCTCGTAAACTCTGGTTCAATGCATTCGCGAATGTGATCATCTTCGATGTGGTTATGTCGTTTTCTGGTAGATCATATCCAATGACATACGAAAGGTTCTCAGTGAGAGGGGGATCGAATGCGCTCAATACCTGTAACCATTCTTCCTTCCTCATACTCGTCAATCTGTCCGCTACTACGTTGGGGTTTATACACACACCACCCAAGTTTTTTTTACTATTTATTGAAACTTGTATTTAGCATTATTTGAGGTAATCGATTTTTTATTTATATTAGTATTCTTTTCATTATTGAAAAAAGGCCTCGTTCAAATGTTTCTATATTAGTCAAAACTAGATCATGTTTGGGCATAGGATAAAATACGACTTTTTCGTTTAACCATAGATTAGTTGAATACTTTTTCTATTTGAAGAAACATGTAGGGGAGTAAAGTGTAGACACCATGAGATCTAGCAGTGTTTTCATAAAGAACGGGTTCCTACTCACCATGATCGGCGAAGGAGTGGGCACCATTGAAGACGGAGCCATAGCCATCCAGGGACAGGACATTGTCGCCGTGGGGAAAACCGGTGAACTGGAGAAGGCTTACGGTGGCTCAGAGCACATCATCGACGCGAAGGGTAAGGCGGTGCTACCTGGCTTCGTGGACGGCCACATCCACACAGGTCTGTGCCTCTTCAGGGGGGAGGCCCAGGATGTCCCCGAGATCGAGTGGATGCTGAAAACAATGGCGCCTTTCAGCCGCTACGTGAAGCCTGAGCACAGCATAAAGGGCTCCGCCCTGGGAGTCCTAGAGGCCGTGAAGTCTGGAACTACCACCTTCGGCGAGATCGGGGGAGACATGAGCCCTGCGGCTGAGAAGGTGTTCAAGCCAAGCGGAGTTAGGGCCAACCTTGCCAACACCATCAACGAGATAGGCCCGGAGAGTAGGCCCGACCCCCATAAGCCCTACCTCTTCTTCGAGGACATAGGTGAGCGCAAGTTCATTGAGGCCGTGAACCTGATAGACCGCCACGACGGAGCAGGTGAGGGCAGGATAAGCTGCATACTGGCTCCCCACGGCGCCGACATGATGAGTAAGGAGACGCTTCTGAGGGTCAAGGAGGAAGGCCGGAGGAGGGGGAAGCTGCTGCACATCCATGTTGCTCAGGGGGGTAGGGAGGAGATACAGATGCGGCTCAGGTACGGCAAAACTACGGTCAGGTTTCTGGACGATTTAGGCTACCTGGATGACCAGCTTATAGCCGCTCACTGCCACCAGACCACGGACGACGAGGTGGCCCTCATCGCAGAGAGGGGAGTCAGGTACGCTTCGTGTCCCTCCAGCATCGGCCTCATAGACGGCATCACCCCGCCCCTGGGTCTCTTCATACAGAGCGGGGGCAAGTGGGCCACGATCGGCAGCGACCAGGCAAGCGGCAACAACCACCACAACATGCTGGTGGAGATGAAGGTGGCCGCCCTGCTGAATAAGACTAGGCACAGAGACCCAACGGTGCTCCCGGCATGGAAGATGCTGAGGCTTGCCACCATTGAGGGCGCCACGGCCCTAGGCTTGGGGGACAGGGTCGGCAGCCTGGAGCCGGGTAAGAAGGCGGACGTCATCCTCCTAGACCTCAAGGTGCCTCACATGACGCCTGTACTCATGAAGCCCGTGAGAAACATAGCCCCCAACATAGTGTACAGCGCCAGGGGTGACGAGATAACAGACGTGATAGTAAACGGTGACTTCGTAGTCAAGGACAGAGCAGTTCTCACCATGAACGAGGAAAAAGTGATGCAGGAAGCTCAGAGAGCGGCCACCGAGATAGCGGATCAAGCCACAGAGGACTACATGAGGGCGGACAGCTTCCTAGCTAGGGCTGTGAAGAGGGGGCTCCTCTAACACCCGGGAAACATCTAAAATCCGGCCTTTAGGGTCATTTAGGTGGATGTTTAAAACTAGGGCATGTGGCGCTGAAGTAGTTGCTGCAAGCTTGGTTTGCCGACGGCGCCCAAGACTTGCCCGGCGGGCTTACCTCCCTTGAAGACTATGAAGTTGGGGATGCTCATGACGCCGAACTGGGTGGCTGTCCTCTGATTCTGGTCCACGTTGAGCTTGACCACGAAGGCTCTGCCGCTCAGCTCGGAGGCCATCTGTTGCACCACGGGGGCCATCATCCTGCAGGGGGCGCACCAATCGGCCCAGAAGTCCACCAAGACGGGCTTATCTGTCTCGGCTAGCGCCGCGTGGAAGCTGGCGTCCGTCAGCTCATTGACTTCCCCTGGCTTTAAAATGGTAGAATTGGACGGCTTGGCGCTCACCATGCGTCTCATCATGTCCAGTTTTATCTTCTCAAGCTCGTCGTCGACGCTCATTTCACGGGCTTCTCGGGAAGGGCCGGTTAAGAATCTTCTCAGATGGGGCATGAGCAACTTTATTATTTTAGGCTGCGTAGAAGGTTGCCGCAAGCCTTGACGCAGGAGAACGTGTTTTCGCAGCTCTGCCGCCCAGTGAGGAGGCTCGTGGAGGAGAAGGGCTTCGTAGAGCCCACGGAGCCTCAGAGGCGGCTCATCCCCCTCATACTGGAGGGTAAGAACGTTCTCCTGATATCCGCCACGGCCACAGGCAAGACGGAGGCCGCCGTTCTGCCGGTGCTCCACCAGTTCCTGTTGAACGGCGGGCGCCAGCCAGGCATAAGCATCATATACATCACTCCCCTGAGGGCGCTGAACCGGGACATCATGGACAGGATGACCTACTGGTGCAACAGGCTGGACATGAGGCTGGGGGTCCGCCACGGAGACACCAGCCAGAAGGAGCGCAGCTACCTCAGGCGAAGCCCCCCGGACATGCTCATCACCACCCCCGAGACGCTGCAAGCCGTGCTCCAGGGACGCACCATCAAGCAGCACCTGAAGACGGTGAGGTGGGTCATCATAGACGAGATACATGAGCTGGCCGACAACAAGAGGGGCAGCCAGCTGAGCCTGGCCTTGGAGAGGATAAGGGTTGTTGCTGAGAACCCCATCCAGTTCATAGGCCTCAGCGCTACCATAGGCAGCCCTGAGAGGGTTGCCCAGTTCCTGGTGGGCGCCGAGAGACCCGTGGAGATCGTGCAGGTCTCAGCCCTCAGGGACACTCAGCTGGACATAGTGTACCCTGAGCCCGACGCCGAGGACTATGAGCTTGCCCGCAAACTGTTTACCCACCCCGAGGTGGCTGTCAGGCTCAAGGTGATGAAGGAGCTCATAGAGCAGCACGACACCACCCTCATATTCACCAACACCAGGAGCACCAGCGAGGCCCTCACCAGCCGTTTCAACGTGTGGGACATGGATTTCCCTCTCAGCATCCACCACGGTAGCCTGGCCAAGACCAGCAGGATAGCCACCGAGAAGGGGCTCAAGTCAGGGGACCTGAAGACTGTCATCTGCACCAGCAGCCTGGAGCTGGGCATAGACATAGGCAGGATAGACCTGGTGATCCAGTACAACAGCCCCAGGCAGGTGACCAGGCTACTGCAGCGGGTGGGCCGCAGCGGCCACAGCATCGAGGAGACTAGCAAGGGCGTCATCATAGCCATGAACAGCGACGACGCCCTGGAGAGCATGGTCATCTGCCGCCGCGCCCTCAAGGAGATCATGGAACCCCTGCAGGTGCCCGAGAAGCCCTACGATGTGCTGGTGAACCAGCTCATAGCCGAGCTCATGCAGAGAAGCAGGCTCTACTTCCTCCAGGCCAAGAACCTGTTCGACCACGCCTACCCCTACATGAAGCTCACCGAGGAGGACGTACTCAAGGCGGCCAGGTACATGCACGACAGGTTCCCCAGGCTGGCCTGGCTCAGCGAGGAGGACGAGGTGATGATCAAGCCCAGGGGCAGCAGGAAGACCATGTACAGGTACTTCTTCAACAACCTGAGCATGATCCCCGACGAGAAGGACTACCTGATTGTGGACGTGGACGAGGACGCCCCCGTGGGCATCCTCCAAGAGGCATTCGTGGCCGAGTACGCCAAGCCGGGTGTCAAGTTCACCCTCAGGGGCAGCCCCTGGAAGATACTCAACGTCCACAACGACAAGATATACGTGCGGGCGGAGGA
Organism: Candidatus Desulfaltia sp.; assembly: GCA_035529295.1. Lineage (GTDB taxonomy): Archaea > Thermoproteota > Bathyarchaeia > TCS64 > TCS64 > RBG-16-57-9. Next base: position 10,764 of record DATKWY010000172.1, read on the forward strand.
CGACCCCACGGGCGCCATACCCAGCTGGGTGGGCGAGCAGATACCTGTGCCCCTGGAGGTGGCTATGGAGGTGGGGGAGATCAAGGGCGCCGTGGAGGCGGGCATCAAGGAAGGCGTCGGCCTCGACAAGATAGCCAGCGAGCTCCAGTACAGGTACCCCGCCAACATCCACACCATCAAGCGGGCCCTGGCAGAGGTGGTGGACCACGTAGAGGCGGGCTACCCTGTCCCCACCAACAAAAGAGTGGTGCTGGAGGACTGGGAAGACAACGTCATCATCCACGCCAACTTCGGCAGCCTCGCCAACAGGACCCTGGCCCGGGTGGTGGGCCACGTCATCAGCGAGGACACCGGGTATCCCGTGGGGGTCCAGCAGGACACCTACATGATCATAGCCCAGACCGTGGGGAGCGTGGACAGCCAGTACGTCGCCCGCCTACTCCGGAGCCTGGCCAACAGCAACATGGACCAGGTAATCAAGGAGGCCGTCACCAAGACAGGCCTCTTCAAGAAGAGGCTCATCAACGTGGCCAGGAAGGCTGGAGCTCTGAGCAAGTTCGCCAACTTTAGCAACATAACCCTTGGGCGGCTCATGAAGAGCTTCGAGGGCACCATCATCTTCGAGGAGGCCATGAAGGACACCCTCAGGCAGGACCTGGACGTGGAGGCCACCGCCGACTTGCTGAGGAAGATGGCTGACGGCGAGATCGAGGTGGTCATCCTAGAGACAGAGGGCGAGGTGAGCCCTCTGGGAAAGTTGGGCGTCGACAGTATCAGCATGAAGACTGACATAGTGCCCCCGGAGAAGTTAACCCGCATCATCCTGGAGTCCGCCAAGGCCAGGATATACAACGAGACCCGCATCCTGGCGTGCCTGGGCAAGAGGGACTGGCTGGAGGAGCGGCAGGTGAAGGAATATCTTGAGAGGATCGTGTGCCCTGTGTGTGGCTCAACGGAGATTGGGGTATTCGATCGGTCTTACGAGGAAACGGCGGAGCTTCAGCAGACCACGAAGAGGAGCAGCCGCGAGCCCCCACACTGGTGGAACCGGGGTGTCGACGCCTCCAAGCTGGTGTCCATGTACGGGCGCAGGGCGGCCATCGTCGCCTCAGCCAAGTACGTGGACCTCACGGAGGCCTGGGACATCCTGGCCCAGACCGAGGGGGAGACGGACGAGTTCTTTGAGCGCATCATAGAGGCCGAGCGTGAGGCCCTGCGGAAGCGGTTCATGTAGCCTCGTTTTATGGATGTGGGTGCGTTTGGTGTAGGGGTTTCCGGCTGTCTGTGGGTAGCCTTGTTTTTAGACTGGCTCTATGCTTCGTCGTGAATTGAGGGGTTAAATTTTAACCACACACACACAACGGGGGGTTTATGGCGT
>DATKWY010000173.1:0-10036 GCA_035529295.1 Candidatus Desulfaltia sp.
TACCCCCTAATGGCGGTTTTTTCAGTCATTCGGGATCACCCGCACACCGATGAGACGCCTGAGTGCCCCAGATAAATTGACGTGAAAAAAGGTAGGGGGGTATCATTTTATGGTGGTTTTTTCAGTCATAAAACGAGTTAATTCATCCCGCGAGGCCATGACCCGGAGCATATGTGCAAAAAAAGTAGGGGGGTATCATATAATGGCGAATATTTTTATTATTATATGAGGGCCCGACCCTGACAGAGCCGACGAGGCCAAAGACAGCTAAACCAACCCACAATCCAAATCACATAATACGTTTTCCGGCTACACCGACACCTTCATCTTCTGCTGCGGAAGCCCCTTGCCACCCACAAGAATCATGGTCCTAGACCCCACCAGAGTCTTCTCACTTTGCTCCAGGCCCACACGCCTGCCACTGGCCTCCTCCGTCAGGAACGCCGCGTACACAGCAAAGGGGCACACGAAGGACCCCGAAACCAGACGGCGGCAGCTGGCCCCGAACACGCAGTCCCTGAGGTTGAACCTGTACTGGCCGTAGCCCTCCATCACCACGGTGGCCTTCACCGCCAGCCCCGCCTCCTCCAGGAACCCGCAGTAACTGTCCAGGGTCCCCTCCACGTCGTGGGTCCTGATGAAGCTCATCACGGGCACCCCGGACACCCTGTACAGGGTGTCCCTCATCAACCCGGTCAGGGTCTTGAACCTGGCCGCCGGCACGATGCCGGAGGTCACCTCCACGTAGGCCAGGAAGAGGTCGTGCATGAAGGACGCGAGGCTGAAACTGGTCTGATCTAACCCTGCAGCCCCTTTCGGCCTCACGCCAGCAGCCAAAATAGATCACGTGAACCTGAGGACCGGGGGATTAAACCATTATCCACCAGTGATACAGAACACTTGAACCGTCCACCAGGATGAGCGCCCCAAGAAAAATTCACGTATCACCCGGCCACTGTCACATGGGGCTATGTGGAAGCTGCTAAGACAAGTAGAAAATGAAGTTAATAAACTGGGGGACGCTACTCCCTGATCGTCTTCAGGTCCTTGGCGTCTACGGCGCCCAGGTACATCTCGTTCAGCAGCGGGTGGTTCAGCAGATCCTCGGCCTTACCCTCGTAGGTGAACCTGCCTCCGCGCATCAAGTAGCTCCAGTCGCCTGCGGCGAGGGCGCGCCTGGCGCGCTGCTCCACCAGCACGATGGGTAGGCCGGTGTCTTCGGCCATCTTCTCCAGCTGCCTCATGACGTCGTTCACCAGCTTGGGCATCAGCCCGGCGGTGGGTTCGTCCACCATCATGAGCTTGGGGTCCCTCATGAGCACCATCCCCTCGGCCAGCATCTGGCGTTCGCCGCCGCTCAGGGTGCCGGCGGGCCTGGGCATGAAGTCCCTGAGCCGGGGGAACAGGCTGAACACGAACTCCAGCTTGTCCTGTATGACGGCGGAGTCCGTCTGGGTGTATGCAGCCATCTTCAGGTTCTCAGCAACGCTGAGCTTGCTGAAGATGTTACCCACCTGAGGCATGTACCCGATGCCCATCTTGGTGCGCTCATATGCGGGCAGCTTGTTGATGACCTTGCCATCGAAGATGACCTCTCCGCTGTACACGGTGCAGAGCCCCATGATGGCCTTCAGCAGTGTGGTCTTACCGACGCCGTTGGGGCCGACGATGATGGTGACCTCCCCGTGGGGTACCTTGAAGTCAAGGTCGTAGATCACGTGGATGGGGCCGTACCCCACGTTAAGACCCTTGGTCTCTAAAATGTAGTTGCCGCTCATCTCACTCACCTAGATACGCCTTGATGACCCGCTCATCCTCGAAGACCTCCTCGGCGGTGCCCTCGGTGACCAGCTTACCCAGATCCATGGCGAACACGTGATCCGCGTACTGGGCCGCCACCTCAAGCCTGTGCTCGATGACCAGGAAGGTGATGCCCAGCTCATCGCGCAGCCTCAGCACGTGGCTGAAGATCTGGTGGCACAGCACCGGGTCGATGCTGCCCACGGGCTCGTCCAGGAGGATGGTCTCGGCGCCAGACATGAGGGCGCGCCCGATCTCCAGCAGTTTCAGCTCGCCACCGCTCAGAGTGTTGGCGGGCTTGTTCCAGACGCGTCTAAGGCCCAGGACTTTAAGAAGCTCGGCGGCGCGCCGGACGGCACTTGCCTCGCTGTCGATCCAAGTCGGCTTGAATAGGGACAGGGCGATGTTCTCGCCTGCGTTCTCCGGCAGCGCGACCAGCATGTTCTCCAGGGTTGTGAGTCTGAGGAACGGCGAAGCGATCTGGAACGTGCGTACGAGGCCTCTCCTCGCGATCTTGTACATCTCCTCGCCGGTGATGTCAGCGTCCCTGTAGTATATGTGACCCTTCTCAGGGGTGAATATCCCTGTGACGCAGTTCACCAGCGTGGACTTGCCGCATCCGTTGGGGCCCACCAGAAGGTAGATGCCCCCCTCCTTGAGGCTGAAGGTTACGCCGTCGTTCGCTGCGAACTTGCCGAAGTACTTGTAAACGTCATCTATCACTAGTATTTCCGACATGTCGGCATCAACTATCCATATAGCGTGCAGAGTCTGTTTATATAATTTTTCAAGCTTGCCCCGGACAAGTGCCCAATTAAGCTTATTCTTGCATTAAATTTGTAAAATGGATGAAAAAATATTAACATAGCACAAAGGGGGGTGTTTTTTGTGCACATGTTTTCTGACTTGATCTAAAGGGATCTGTACTGCACTGTTTAACTTGATAAAAAGAAAAAGGGGTATTGTAGTGCTTTCTTACCTCGGTGTGGGTATGAACCCTAGATCCTCGGTGTTCCAGGTCACCCCATCGGCAAGAAAGTCGTACAGACCATACACAACATTCTGCACTCCTGAGCCGATGTCACCGTAGCCCCAGATCTGGTAGTTGGAAACAGCCCTGTCTCCGTATTCGTTCAGCTGGTTCCAGCCACTCGCGCCGAAGTTATTGTTAGAGGTAGTCATCTGCAGTGGAATGACGTCGAGTGCATCTGTGGACTGAGCCGTTAGTATACTCTCGGTCAGCACCCAGCCGATGTCGTACGCGGTTGCCGTGTAGTAGCCATAGGGCCGAGCAACTAGCGCAAAGTATTTGTCGTAAAGGTCCTTGAACTTTTGTGTCTCCGCGGGAGCAGCTAATGTGCTGTAGATGTGGAGGTGTGAGGACTGTGTTGGAGCGTCGTCTATGAACTGTTGTGTTAGTGCCGTGCCGTCGCTGCCGAACCACTTGACACCGTAGACCGTCGGGAAGTCCTGGGCCTGAGTGACCATGGTCACGGACTCTTCGAAGCTGATGATGTCTATACCGCATTTGTCAACACCGTATTGGGCTACAGCGGGGGCCAACTTGTCCTCAGCTGCCTGCAGGTAGTTGGCGAACTCCGTGGCCTCACCGGCGTACCTGATCCTCTCCAGGATCACGCCGCCGTTCGCTTCGAAGTGGGGTGCCATGAAGTTCCAGATACCGTCAGCCCAGGCGTCACCACGCTGGATGACTACTAGGTACTTGACGCCCATGCTCTGGATCATCCTGCTGATGGCAGGAGCCTGTACGGTGTCGTCGGGGCACATCCTGTAGAGGTTGTCGTCAGCGATGGCTAGCAGCGGGGTCGTGGAGCTGGCGCTCCACATTAGCATGTTGTTATCGTTCGTGTAGCTTAGTGCAGCAGACGCCTGGCTAGACCAGCCGCCACCTATATAGATGTTGATGCCCATGGACTTGAATCCCTGGACCTTCTCAAGGTGGACCGCGCCCTGGCTCGTGGCGTCGTCAATCAGATACGCGAAATCCACATCGTACCCAAGCTTTGCTGCGTATGCGTTATAGTCTGGCACCATCATCTGTTGTACGTGGGGCACAGCCGTCTCTAGACCTGTGGTCGTGGAGCTGATGTATCCTATCTGGATCGTCTTTCCAGTTAGGGGCGCCTTCTCCACCGTCACGGTGATGGTCTCACCGGGAGCTGTCTCCTTGGGTGCGGCGAAGTATCCGACGCCTCCACCAACAACAAGTCCTACGACTAGAAGCACTATTGCTAGAGTGTTACCTTTCATTTCCAAATTTTGCTTCACCTATTGGTTGTCGCAGATTGTACATTCTTCTTATACAATATATAAGATTTTTACATGCCCTTATTTCCAATAGTTCCATATTGGGACCGTAATAACCGCATCACCCACAAACATAGTGTTTTTAGCCAAAAAACCCATATTTTAATCCCTTTAACCAAACGCGTCACTGGCATCATGAAAAGTATTATTAAGTTATAGGTGACAACGCATGTGGATTAAAATGTTAATCCCTGCAATATGGATGAATGCGTTAATCTACGCTTCTGAGCTAACGCTTCTAAGCATCGGCTTTACTCTGACATACCTGACGGCGAAGATACCCAACTTCGCACACGGAACATACGCTGGAGTCGGCATCTACGTCAGCTTCACATTCTCTAAGATACTGGGCTTCAGCCCTTACGTCGGCTTCCCGGTTGCTTTCATCGTCGGCGGCATTATCAGTGTCATCATCTACATGCTGGTTATCAACGTTCTAACACGGATGGGTGGAGGAGCCATCGTCCTCACCATCTCGACGCTGGCTATACAGATCTTCCTCGGTGCAATGATTCAGATATACGCCTACTGGCTTCTCCTCAAGTACAGCACGTACACCCAGGTCTTCATGCTCAAGGAGTTCGACTTCAAGATTGGAGACTTCCCTGGAATCTTCATTGTTTCAATCGGGCTGACGCTTACCAGCGTACTGCTTCTCCACTACATGCTGACGAGAACAAAGATCGGAGTAGCCATGAGAGCTACCGCGGAGGACCCTGAGCTAGCGTCAGTACTCGGCATAAACATCAACCAGGTACAGATATTCAGCTGGTTCCTCACCGGCGGCCTCGCCTGCCTAGCCGGCGCCATGATGCCCCTGTGGTTCCAGGGCACCCCATCGTCCGGCGCCATGATGATCACGAGCATCATGGCCGGTAGTCTGTTGGGCGGCTTTGAGAGCGTGTACGGGGCTGTCGTCGGAGGGTTCCTTGTTGGCGTCTCCGAGGTCATGCTCACCACCTGGGGCCAGCAGATAATAGGCGTCTGGGTCGGCGAGTACAGGCCCCTGGTACCCATGATCTTCCTTGTCGCGGTTCTTCTCATCGAGCCTGAAGGGCTGCAGGGGGTCTACAACAAGTTCAAGGCCACCGAGTCGGGGGGGAATTTGCTGAAATCCATAGGGTTGATGAAGGAGGTATGATGATGCTGCAAGACATAGCTTTCGGACTGTTAACGAGCAACGTGTCAGCGATCACCGGGTCATCCAGGCTCATAGTCGACATCGCCATGTACTTCGGCCTTTTCGTCATAGTCGCCATGGCCCTCAACTTCCAGTACGGTAACGCGGGCATCCCCAACATGGGGTGCGCCGTACAGGTTATCGTGGGCGGCTTCACCGTTAGCGCCCTCACCATGAGGCTGATATTCACGCTGGTGGGGGGCGCAGGCGTGCAGCTGCGGACCTGGGCCAACGACTGGGACTGGGTCTACAACAACTTCTACAACGTGGACGTGACCAACAAGTACCTCGCCACAAAGCCTGTTCTGGGTATAAGCATGCTGCTGTTCAGCATAGCCGTCAGCATGGTCCTTGGCGCAGTCATGGGGTGGCTCATCGCCCTGCCGGCCATCAGGCTCAGGGCGACCTACCTGATGATAGTGCTCATCACCATGGCCGACGCGGCCCAGATCTTCGGAAGAAACATACCTGCAATAAGCGGTGGAACGTTAGGGGTATTCATACCAGACATATTTAGGTGGTACCCGGGCGACCGCACTGTGGTGACGGCCGTCATCGCCTTGTTCATAGGGCTTGTAAGCTTCTTCATATTCAGGACGATGCTGAACAGCCCCTACGGTAGGCTCATGAGGGCCATCCGCGAGAACGAGGTGACGGTGGGCAGCGTAGGCAAGAACGTCATCGGCATCAGGAGGAACATCCTCATGTTCGCCAGCGGCATCACAGCCATCTCTGGCACGCTCCTGGCCTTCTACTTCAGCTACGTGGTGGAGGCCAACTACCAGCGCGCCTTCTGGACCTACTGGCCCTGGCTGATGCTCATCCTCGGAGGACCCGGGAACAACGCCGGGACCTTCCTAGGCTGCGCCCTAATCGTCGCCATGCGCCGCATCATCATCGTGCAGAAGTGGCTCATCGAGTCCCTCTTCTTCTTCCCAGTGGCCTACTTCGAGAACGTACTCCTGGGGATGCTGCTCCTCCTGGTCATCATGTTCCGTCCCAACGGACTGATCCCCGAGAAGCTGCTTTACATCCCCGGTGTCAACTACTCCCAGATGGTGAAGGAAGACGTGAAGGTGGACTGGAGAGGCGCACCCAAGGCACGAGGCGCCAGCAGCGGAATATCGGGGATATTCCGCACACTGGGCGGCGGCAAGAAGGAGGCGGCAGAGTAATGGATTATGACGCGATCCTGTTCTGGGTCATGATCGCCCTCTGGGTAATCATGCCCGCCTTCATCGTCTACGAGGAGGTCCGGGAGAGAAGAGCCCTGGCCGCATCCGAGTCCACTGGCCAAGAGATGGAAGCCGAGGAGAAGAACTAGAAGCACCTATTCTATTTTTCCTTTTTCTTTAAAAAATGAAAATTTTGAGAGCCTGAAAAAGACGCGGCTTACTCGGTAGTCATGGTGTAGTGGACACCCAAGCCTGTCAAAGACTTATCGACCTTCTCTATGAGGTCCTGTACCTTCTTCATGGAGGGCTTGTCGGACCACTCGAACACGAAGTCATAGTCCCCAAGGGTCATGCTTGCGTCGCTGATGATCTTCTGGGGCTCGTAGCAATCAGTGTAGGTCTGAGACAGGCCCTTCAGGTAGTTGTCCCAGTCCCTCTTGTCAGTCTGCGTCCTGGTCGGGTAGGGCACACACTTGTGACTGAACTTGACCTCGGTCGCCTTGGACATCTCGACGGCAACACCCTCCAGCGCCTTAATGGCCTTCAGTAGAGGCGGTCCATATACGCGAACATAAGTCTTGGTCATAGTGATCGAAAATGAAAGGTGATTGATCCGATAAAAAGCCTTTCCACTGGAAGACGATCAAACCGGCAAATGGAGCGTGTTTAGGCTTCATCCGCCTTCTCAGAGGCCATACGCCTCATGAGGAGCCTGTACTTCCTGTACTTGTCATCCATGGAGAACTTGGCCGGGTGGGGCGACACCGCCTCGCCTCCGCAGATCGGGCAAGTCTCCTTCAATGTGTAGCCGCGGCACCTGTTGCAGCGCCTGAGAAGCCATACCATCTCGGTTCTACTCTCGGGTGAAGCTGATGGTGCCCTCGAACCCTGTCCACGCCTGCTGGGTGAACTTGACCACCTGGTCCAGGGCCTGCTCCGCCTTCTTGTAGTCCTCGGCGGTCAGCTCTATCCTGTACTTGGGGGCCCCTAGGGTGTATATCTTGGTGGTGGCCTCGTTCTCCTGGGCCACTTCCTCCACCTTCATGAAGGCGTCCTTTATGTCCAGTACGCCGCTGCTGGACATGGCCGTGGCCTCGAAGACCCCCTGCACCGTCACGCCCTTGATGATTATCTTGTCCTGGGCTATGGCGCTGAGAACCTTAGCTGTCTTTGCGTCCACGCCCGCCTCCTTCAGGGCCTCGACGCCCTTCTTGGAGGCCACCTCCAAACCCTCGTAAAGGCTGCCGTAGGCCTCCACGAGTTTCACGCCCGCGGAGCCGTATAGCTCTGGGACTCCGGTGCCCAGCTCCTGGGCCGCCTGGGCTAGAAGGGTCTCTGCCTTCCTAGCCTTCTTCCAGGCCTCTAACTTTTTCCTCTTATCGTCTCTGCTCACCCGTCTCAGGCTCAGGTCCACCTGGCCCTTACCCGGGTCTGTCCGCAGAACCTGTAGGACCACCTTCTGGTTGGGCCTGACGTGGTTCCTGATGTTGCGCACCCACCGGCTGCTGATCTCCGATATGTGGAGCAGCCCCTCCTTGTTGCTGTACTCGTCGAGGCTCACGTAGGCTCCGTAGCTCTCCACCCTCTGCACGGTGACGACGACGACGTCCCCCACCTCGGGCCACTCAGGTAATCCCAGACTCAATACGATCACCCTAGCACTGCTATTACGGAGGCGTTGATCTTAGCCTTACCGCCTGTGGGCTCAGCCAGGGGCTCGCCGCAGGTCTGGCACATGATCTTGGTGCTGCTATGGCTGAAAATGATCTGCTCGCTCTCGCAGCTTATGCACCTGACCCGGAGGAACCTGCTGGAGGGCCTGGGTATTAGGTGCTCCCACTCGGCCATCTTAGGCTACCTCCGCCTTCTTGAGCCTAATCCCTTTCCGCTGGTGGGTGTAGCTGCACTCCTTGCATTTGAGCATCAGAGACGTCTTCTTTGTGACCTTGGCCTGGTTGTGCTGCTCGGGGAACTTTTGGCCGCCGTACCCCTTCTTGCGTTCAGCCTGCCGTCGCTCGCCTAGCTTAGCGCCGTGGCGCTTGCCCGCCTTGTATATGGAGACGGCGAACTCGGTGTGGGTCTTGCATTTGGGGCAGAAGGTCCGCAGTGATCTTGGAATTTTCATGGCTCTATCTCCACCAGCTTAGCTATACCTCTCCTTATTAGGTTTACCGCATTCTGCTTGGGGATGCTCGCCACGTCCTCCGGCTTGAAGGGGCCGTAGGCCTTCATGTCCACCCCCATGATGGCGGGTAGGGGCTGCAGAAACCTGACCACGGTCAGCTCCTGGTCCGCTGCCCAGGGCGGGGTCGGAGAGGGCTCAGGGCGGGGCTTGGGGGCCGCCGGGGCCCTAGGCGACTCAGGAGCGTGTAGGTCTGAGCCGTCCCGGTAGCTCGCCAGGAGCTGCCTCATGTTGGCGTGGAGCCTCTGCTCCTCGGGTGTGAGGGCCTTGGCGTCTATGGGCTTGCCCTCCAGCTCCCGCCGCACGATCTTCCCCAGCCGGGTCTCAGTCAGCTCCTTGAGCATCTGGTTGGCGTGCGTTCTCTCGGTCTGGGTTACCCTCCCGGTGAGGGACTCCGTGTCCACGGGGGCTTTGTTGAGCTCCTGTATGTATTGCGTCATCTCCCTGAGGAACTCGTCTTTTATGTTCTGGAGCTCGGCGGTCTCCTTCTCCTTCCGCCACGTCTGGTGGAGCCTCTGGTACCTGTCGCTCATCTCACCAGCCTCGCTCCCTTCTTGCACAGGTAGAAGAGGGCCGCCTCCAGGGGCAGCTCCGCCGTCTCGTCGCTGTAGGGCCCGTACCTGGTCTCGCCTATCCTTATGGAGGGAGCTTTCCTGAACTCCAGCTTCACTGGGGGCCCCTTCAGGGCTATGGCGCTTCTCAGGGGGTCATAGTCCGGCAGCTCACCGTAGGGGATGGTCTGGACCTGCCACCCGGTTTTCCCGTGGAGGGTGTTTGGCAACCTTATTAGGCGGTGGATGTCCGTGGTGACCACGGTATCTATCTCCGATGCCTGGAGCTTCACGGCCTTCTGGAGTATGACCTGTAGGCTCTTGGGGTCGATGAGGGGCGTCAGGTTGCTGGGGTGCTTGTCCGTGAGGACCTTCAGCAGGCGCCCCCTCTCAGCGACTATGCTCTGGGCGACCTTCCCGCTCACTATCTCCTTTAGCTCCTTCTCCGTGGCCTCTGAGAGGTAGTCGTAGAGGGCCCGGGAGGTTCTGCCCCGCCAGCCGCCCTCCGCCAGGACAGGCTTGGCGCCCCTGTTCCTCTGGCTGTAGCCTTGGTGCTCGGCCTCCAGCCCGGTGGCCATTATGTAGTCCACGATCTCGCGGCGGGCGTGCTGCTCCAGAGGCTTGACAGTCTCGCTGTGATCGTGAACGTGGTAGCCCCTGTTCCCGCTGAAGTTGGTGGTGAGGTCCTCGGGGCGGGCGCCGAAGTCCTGGATGAGGATGTCCAAGAGCTTCTGGGTCTCGTGCTTGGCGGCCTGGAGGCACCTTTCGCAGAGCCAGGTCTCGGTCTGGAACTGGGCTTTCCCGCACGCGCATAGCTCAG
>DATKWY010000174.1:0-5711 GCA_035529295.1 Candidatus Desulfaltia sp.
GTCTCGTAGGCGGCCCCCGCCGCGAAGTTGGCCAGTATCCACGGCACCTTGACGACGCCTCCGTAGTTGACGCTGCTACAGTTTGGCGGGTTTATAACCACGGTGTTGGGGCCCAGGATGTCCAGCAGCGTCCTGACGATGATGCTGGCACCGCAGCCGGCGCAGCCGTCACTGCCCGGGTGCATGCAGCTCTCGCTCTCTATCTCCACGGGCGGAGCCATCCCAATCATGGGGTGCTCCACGAAGTTGACCTCCTTCTCCAGCTTCCCCGACTTGGCTGCCTTCACCACCTTCTTGCCCATGACGTAGATGTCGTCGATGGGTATGTCCTCGCCCCCCAGACCGGTGACGAAGTTCATCACAGGCACCTTGATGTCGGTGTTGTAGAGGGCCGCCTTCACATCCTGGAACGCCATGCCTCCGCCGGTGCCGTGGAGAACCGCCCTGTCGAGGACGCCTATGCTGTTTACCTGTCCGGCCAGCTCTATGAGCTCCTCGTTGGGGAATGGACGCATGTACCTAAGCTTCAGCAGCCCAATCTTCTCGCCCTCCTTCCTGAGCTTGTCCACCGCCCGCCTGGCGGCCGTGGTCATGCTGCCCATGGTGACCAGCACGCTGTCGGCGTCATCAGTCCGGTACTTCTCCACCAATCCGCCATAGCTTCGGCCGAAGGTCTCCCCGAAGCTCCTGTCCACCTCAGCGATGACCTTCTTGGCGTCCTCCATGATCTCCTCGTGAAGCCGCCTGTAGGTGGTGTGAAGCTGGGGCGGGATGCCGGCCGAGGGCCAGGCCTTGCTGATGGTGGGGTCCACCGGGTAGGGCGCCTTGTAGGGTGGTAGCCACTCGTCCACCTCCTCTATGTTGGGCAGGTAGACCCTCTCCTGGCTGTAGCTCAGGTAGAACCCGTCCAGGCTGATCATGGTCGGCAGCAGTACGCGGTAGTCCTCGGCGATCTTGTAGTTCATCAGCGTCATGTCGAGGCACTCCTGGTTGGTCTCCACGAAGTTGACCAGCCACCCCAGGTTCATCTCGGGCATGATGTCGCTGTAGTCGGGCCCCAGGCTCCAGTACCAGCCCAGGGTCCTGTTGGCTATCGCCATGACGATGGGTGTCCTATAGTTGGTTGCCTGGGCCACCACCTCGTGCATGTATGCGAGGCCCTGGCTACAAGTCGCCGTGAATGTCCTGGCACCGGCCATGGACGCCCCGACGGCGACCGCCATGCAGCTGTGCTCGCCCTCGGTGTGCACGTACTCGGCGTCCAGCTCACCGTTGGCTACGAAGTCGGCGATGTACTCGATGATGGTGGTCTGGGGGGTGATGGGGTAAGCCGGCACCACCTCCACCCGGGCCAGCCTCACGCCGTGGGCTATAGCCTTGTTTCCGGGGATGACGTCAAAGTCCTGGGGCATCTACGCTTCCTCCTGCTTCATCTCTATCGCCTTCTGAGGGCACTCGTAGGCGCATATGCCACAGCCCTTGCAGAACCTGTAATCGATCTCTGGCTTCTTGTCGCCGCGGCGGTTGATGGCCGCCTCCGGGCAGTATGAGATGCACAGGCCGCAGGCCACACATTTCTCGAGATCGATCTCGGGCTTGTAGACCCTCCAGTTGGCCACGTACTTGCCCCCCTTGGTGGCGATGTCGTTTAACACGAGTCCCTTAATGACTGGTCTATCCTGAACCATATTCATCACTTGTAGTCCTTCACAACGGCCCGGTCATACCCGGCCTGAGCCGCCTTCTTGTTGGGCTCCGCCAGCCTCGGGGGGAACCGTTTGTCTATGGCCTTGAAGATACTCTCCATCTTAAGGAGCCCCGTGGTCTTGGCGAAGACCCCCAGCATCACCGTGTTGGGGATGGGCCGCCCAATCATCTCCACGGCTATCCCCGTCGCATCCAACACGCCTATGCGGCGTATGTTCTTCTTGAATATGGCTTTGGCCTCGTCGGGGGTCCTGGTGGTGTTATAGATGATGACTCCCCTCTCCAGGAGGCCCTGGGTAACGTCCATGGCCTCGGGCATGGGTGGGTCCAGCACCAGGAGGTACTCCGGGTGATAAATCATGGAGCGGGTGGCCTCGTCCTCAGTCCCTATCTGGGCGAAGGCCAGGACCGGGGCGCCTCGCCTGGCGCTCCCGTACATGGGGAAGGCCCGGCAGAACTTGTCCTCGTAGCTGGCGGCTATTGCTATGAGCTCGCCGCATGCGACGACGCCCTGGCCGCCCATGCCGTGAAGCCTAATCTCATCTACCATCTCATGTTCCTCGATAACGCGATGTCGCTTTGAACGTTGAGGAAACCTTGGTTACCCTCGTCATCACGACTCTAATGGAATTAAATTATTCCAGTAATAACTCTTCGGTTCTCGCCCGGATAATATATATAAAGTATTTACATAAAGCCGAGGATAACGCTAGTACCAGGGGAGCATCCCCTGGCGCTCCAGCTCCAGAAGACCGTTCCAGTCCCTCTGAACCATGTCCTCCACGTGTGCCGTCTGAGCCTCAGTCATGTGCCCGAACCTCCTCTGAGGCCCCAGGTACTCGGCTATGGGTTTCAGCTCCTTGGGCTTCACGTTGATTCTCAGCTCCCCGTGGTCGATCTCTATGACGGGCCAGGCCCCGGTCTGGACGGCCAGCCTGCCTATGGTCACTGTCATCTCTGGGGGGTAGTACCACCCCGTGCAGCAGGGCTGGTGCACGTGGATGAAGGCCATGCCCTCTCCGGATCGGGTTATCTCCGCTGCTCTCTTGACCTTGCGTCTGAGGTCCGGGATGTAGGCGAGGCTGGCAGTGGCTATGTAGGGTATCCTGTGGGCCGCCATAACCATGGCCATGTTCTTGCGTTTCGTGGGCTTGCCATGCCAAACCGTGCCTGCGGGTGTGCTTGTGGTGCTGCTGTAGATGGGTGTGCTTCCGCTGCGCTGGATGCCGGTGTTCATGTAGGCCTCGTTATCGTAGCATATCCACAGGATGGGCTCACCTCTCTCGGCGGCTCCGCTGAGGCTCTGGAGGCCTATGTCCACGGTGCCCCCGTCTCCCGCGTACCCCGCAACGTAGACCCGGTCTGCTTTGCCTTTAATCTTCAACGCCCTGTAGACGCCTGTGGCGTAGGCTCCGCCGGCCGCGAAGTTAGCTAATATCCATGGGTTGGTGGCGACGCCCGGGTAGTTAATGACGCTGCAGCTCGGGGGGTTCACCACCACCGTGTCGGGGCCCAGCACATCCAGGACGTGGCGGATGATGATGCTGCTTCCGCAGCCGGCGCAGCCCTGGCTGCTGGGGTAGATGACCTGTTTGGGCATCTCCACCGGCCTCTCAGGCTCAGGCGCTGGGTGTTCTATGAACTCCACCTCCTTGTCGATGCGCCCGCTGCGAGCAACCTTCAAGGTCTTCTCACCCATCATGTACAGGTCGTCTATGGGCACGTCCTCGCCCCCGAGGCCTGTGATGAAGTTGATGACCGGCGCCTTCTCCTTCAGGTTGCACACGGCGGCCCGGAGATCGTTGAAGATCATTCCTCCGCCGGTGCCGTGCTGGATCATCCTGTCCACAACGCCGATGGCGTCCACCTGCCCCGCCAGCTCCCGGAACTCCTCTGTAGGAAAAGGCCTCATGAACCGAACCTTTACCAAGCCTATTCTCTCACCTTGCTTCCTCAGCCGGTCCACTGCCCTCCTGGTGGCCGTTGTCATGGAGCCCGTGGTCACCATCAATGTGTCAGCGTCCTCGCACCGGTACCGCTCAACTAGGCCACCGTAGCCGCGGCCGAAGGTCTCACGGTAGCTATGGTCGGTCTCAGCGATGATCTTCTTGGTGCCCTCCATGACCTCCTCGTACAAGCGCCGGTACATAGTGTGCAGAGTAGCTGGGATGATCCCTGAAGGGTACTTGTCGTTGACTGTGGGATCCAGAGGGTATGGCGCGTCGTAGGGGGGTAGCCACTCGTCCACTGTCTCCTGGGGCGGTATGTCCACCCTCTCGTGGCTGTAGCTCAGGTAGAAGCCGTCCAGGTTCATCATGGCTGGCAGCATCACCCGCCTATCCTCGGCCACCTTGTAGAGCTGAAGCACCATGTCCAGGCACTCCTGGTTGCTCTCAACGAAGTTCACTATCCACCCCAGGTTGAGCTCGGGCTGGACATCACTGTAGTCTGGCCCCAGCGCCCAGTACCAGCCCAGGGTCCTGTTGGCCACCGCCATCACTATGGGGGTCCTGTAGCTGGTGGCCTGGGCGACTATCTCGTGCATGTAGGCCAGGCCCTGACTGCAGGTGGCCGTGAATGTCCGGGCCCCCGTCAGGGACGCCCCCACGGCGGCCCCCATGCAGCTATGCTCTCCGTCCGTGTGGATGTACTCTGCCTTCAGCTCCCCGTTGGCCACAAAGTCAGCTATGTACTCGATGATGGTAGTCTGGGGGGTTATGGGGTAGGCGGGTACCACCTCCACCCGGGCCAGCTTCACGCCGAGGGCCACAGCCTTGTTGCCAGGCATCACGTCGAACTCGTGGCTCATAGTTGATCCTCCTTCACCATCTCTATGGCCTTCTGAGGGCACTCGTAGGCACATATGCCGCAGCCCTTACAGAACCGGTAATCGATTACGGGTTTACGGTCCTCGCCTTGAGTCACCGCGGCCTCGGGGCAGTACGCCACACATAGACCACATGAGACACATCTATCGTTACTGACCTCAGGCTTGTTGACCCTCCAGCTGGCCACATATTTTCCGCCTTTCACCGAACAGTCGTTGAGAACAACACCCTTAATGGCAGAGTCCTCCATCATGCTGAAGCCTCCCCACCCTCGATGATAATGTGGGACCCGTGTTCGCCGGCGCCCTGCACACCCTCACGTTTTCGAACTGTTTCCACCATACATTATACCTCGTCGAGCTTCATCTCAGGGAACGGATGTGTAGAAAGTTTCAGGTTCCGTTCCATGTCTTCTCTCTGTGACTTCTCCGGTGCGAATAAAAGGTTTACCGGAGTTCTTTCAGTTACATATTTACAGTAAGTATCCTGGCGTAGGGGATTCCGCTCCTCCTATTTACCCAAAATATTATACCCTTGACCAGTTTCCTATCCTCTGATACGACATGAACCCTGACAAGTTCTACTCAAAGCTGGGTGCATCCTATCAGCCGGGTGTCCTAACGACAGTGGTCCTAGCCGCCGAAGAGATGAGGCGGCAGGGCAAGAAGATCATAGGCCTCACGGGGGGCATGTACGACGAGGAGAGCTTCCCCTGGAGGGAGGTGCGGCAGATCTTCATGGATGCCTCGGAGCAGGACTGGAGGGTCATGCTCCAGTACGGCAGCACCGCAGGCCTCATGCCTCTACGGGAGGAGCTGGCCAAGTTTATGAAGGGTCACGGCGTCGCGGCTGACCCCTATGGGGAGATCATGGTGACCACGGGCAGCCAGGAGGCTCTGGACCTGGTCACTAGGGTGTTCATCGACAAGGGGGACGTGGTAGTGGTGGGAGCCCCCACGTACCTGTCTGCCCTCAGCGCCTTCAAGACCAATGACCCGGAGTTCAGGACCTCAGCCCTGGACGACGAGGGCATGAACCCGGAGGCCCTGGAGAAGGTCATCAAGGAGGTGGAGAAGGAGGGCAAGCACGTGAAGCTCCTGTACGTGATACCCAGCTTCCAGAACCCCACCAGCACCATGATGCCCGTGGAGCGGCGGAAGAAGATCCTGGCCCTGG
>DATKWY010000175.1:0-5161 GCA_035529295.1 Candidatus Desulfaltia sp.
CGTTGCCGCTGATCTTCTTGCCCCCCGCCGCTATGTCGTTGACTGGCTTGAACTCTGCGTCCACGCCCAGCGTCCTCAGGCCCTCAATGATGGCTCCGCAGATCACCTGGTAGGAGGCCAGGATGTCCCGGGGCATCTTGGGGTCGGACTCGGGGGCCACCAGGCTGTAGGTGATCTCGCCATCGTAGTCGTGGAAGACGGCTCCTCCGCCGGTTAAGCGCCGGGTGACATCCACGCCGAGGGCGCCGCAGGTCTCCAGGTTCACCTCCTTCTCCAGGCTCTGGAAGTAGCCGATGCTGACGGCTGAGGGCTTCCACCTGTAGAGCCTCACGGTGTTTGGGTTGTCCTCCTTGAGCCTGTTGAGGGCTATGGCCTCGTCTATGGCCATCTGGGTGAGGGCGTCCTCGATCCGCATGTCGATGAGGCGCCAGGTCTCAGTCAATTTGCTTTACTCCCATCTTCTTCATCTCTTTCTCCGCTTCCCCCGTGCTGAGGGGCCGGGGGTAGTTGTAGAATGGGCCGGAGGGCCGCTCGTTGTAGAAGGGCCTGTTGCAGCCGGGGCAACCCGTGGTCATGAAGGCGGCCCCGTCTCTCAGGGCCTCGGCCAGGTTAACTGGTCCGTACCCGGTTATGCGGCCCGCCTCGTCGAAGCTCATCTCGTTCACCGTGACCAGGCCACTGTCTATGAGGTGGCGGGCTGCCTGTATGCGCCGGTATACGTCCAGGGGTGGCTGCGGCACGTCGCTGAGCCTAGTCCCCTCCAGGGGCGTGAAGGCGAAGAGCACCGTGATGACCCCCATATCCTTGAGGGTCTGGGCAAGCTGGGCCGCCTCCTTCTCGGTCTCACCTAGCCCCACTATGAGGTTGCTGCCCACGTTTCCGGCCCCGAATACCTGCACGGCTTCTCTGAGGGCAGCCATGTGGGTCTCCCAGCGGTAGGGGCCGCCGACTCCGCTGCCCTTGATCCTGCTGAACACCTCAGGGGTGGCCCCGTCCAGGGGTATGCTGACCCTGTCCACGCCGGCATCCTTGAGCCGCTTGAGGCCTGTGCCGCCTACGGGGCAGGTGTCCACCGATATGGGTAGACCGGTTTTCTTGAAGGTGTCCACGAGGCTGAGGGTGTCCTCTAGGAACCCGGGGTAGTTGATGACCTGCAGGCAGATGCGCTCCAGCACCTCAGCCGCGGGGCCGCTGAAGCCTTCCACCGCTTCCTCTAACGGGAAGTCGGGCCAGACCACCCTGGAGAGATGCTGCCTGTCGCCGCTGTTGTCCCGGGCCTGGGCGCAGAAGCTGCAGTTGGCTGCGCAGCCGCCCTCCGTGTAGCTCATAATGTAGGCGGTGGTGGGCGGCACGTGAAGCCTCATGTGTACAAGCCCTAGGACGGCCGCTGTGCCCACGCTGACCCTTACCCTCTCCGGCTTCAAATCATGAATGATGGTGTGTCTCCGGTTATGAAGGTTCTCACCCGCCGGTGAGGAGCCGCGGCAGTTCGCCCAGGCACTCGATGCAGGCCACATCGTCCGGGTCGTAGCTGCACTCCACGGCGCTACTGTAGCTGGACCAGCTGCCGTTGCCACCGGTTCTCCGGATTAGGACCGGGTGCATCCCTGCGTCAAGGGCGCCCTGGGCGTCCAGGTCCATGTCCCCCACATATACAGCCTCAGGGGCCTGGACGCCCAGCCGCCTCAGGGCTACGCGGTATATCTCGGGGTCGGGTTTGGCTGCGCCCACGTCGTCGCTGACCACTATGTCGTGGAATAGGTGGCGGACGCCCAGCTCGTCGATCATTCTGTGGATCTTGGGGCCGTGCTCCCAGTTGGTTATGAGTCCCACTTTGTATCTGTGGCCTAGGAGTTCGAGGAGGGGGACAGTCTCGGGGTCCAGGTACATGTCCCTGTGCCAGACGCCTATGATGTCCTCCACTAGGGGTCTGAGCTCTTGGGCTGGGATGCTTACGCTTAGGCGGCTGCACAGGTCCGTGACTCGGCGCTCGAAGAGGGTCATGCCGGGGGTGTAGGCGGGGGGCTCGGGGCCGTTGAAGAGGGCGCCGAGCATCTCCTTGAACTCTGGGAGGGGGACGGAGGCCCCTCTGAGGGTCATGGCCACGTGGAAGGCTGTGGCCCACTCGTCCCAGGCCTTGTCCACGTCGTCTGAGAGGAGGAGGGTGCCGTGGAGGTCGAAGATGACGGCCTTGATGCCCTTCATTTCTGATCCTCTGGGCGGCTCTGGTTATAAGGGTTGACGGGCTATATCCACTTGGAGCCCTGGTAGTCGGCCACGGCCAGTATCTCGTTTTGAGGTTCTACGGGGCCTGAGACTCTGCAGGCGTAGATGAGGCCGTCGCACGGCGCCTTGATCTGCTCTAGTTCTTGGAGGGTGTAGGGGCTGTATATGGTGCCTAGGACCTCTCCTCTGTGGACCTCCCTAGGCTCTTTGCCGATACCTACGTCCCGGGGGCTCATGTCCGTCACCAGGTAGCCACCCGTGGTGGACCTGACGTGGGGGGCGTTCCTGAAGTAGAACTGTTTCCCGGGTGGCTCGGATTCGCCGTCCAACATGCCTAGATGCTTCATGACGTTGAGGGTGCCCTGGACGGCTATCCGCTCGCACTCTGCCTCAAACTCTTCCCCGTGCATGCCTCCGCCTATCTCGGGGACTATGCACTTGGCTCCGAGGGTGCCGGCGTACTCGGTCATGGGCATGAAGCTGCCTCTGGCCAGGGTGCCGGGCGGGTCGTGGAGGATGCCTAGGCCGAAGACGCGTGCCATCTCCTTGGACTCGGGGTCCAGGTTGAAGAGCATCTTCTTGAGGGCCATTCCTTTCATCTGGCCGTGGTAGTCCAGGATGTGGGTGCAGTGGGGGATGACGTGGTCGCTGAGGGCGGCCGCCATCTTCATGGTGAGGCTCACGTCGGTGGACTCCATGCTTCCGAAGAGGGGCGTGGAGCGTTTCCCGGGGAAGACCCGGTTCATGTTGGCGAAGTCCACTGTCTCCTCGGGTGGGTTGGGGGTCTCCCGGGACATGTGCATGAACGCGTAGGGGTTGGCTACGGGCAAGGCTATTATGGTTCCTTTTAGCTGGGCGGGGTCGGTTTCGTTGACCAGCCGCCTGATGACCCTGTTCTGGTAGTACTCGCTGCCGTGGATGCAGGCGAAGAGGCCCAGGACGAGGCCCTTCTGTCTTCCTCTGATTACGTGGACGGGGATTTGGAGGTCGCTGCCGTTGAGCATCTGCGCCACTCTGAGCATTGTGTGTGCCTTCTCGCCCGGCTTGACCTTATAATCGTTGATCGTGAAGGACATGGAGGATATTTCGGTCAACGGGATAAAAGATGATTTGAGGAACTGAATAAACAGAAATAGTGAGTTGGACGAGAATTAGCCATGAAGCTTCTAGGTGAGACCCTGTACGAGGTGCGGGGGCCCAAGACTCTCTTCGAGATGAGCTGGCCGGAGGTGGAGGAGACTCTGAAGAAGACGGATGTGGTCATCATTCCTGTTGGCTCTACGGAGCAGCACGGAACCCACCTGCCCCTGGGCTCTGACACCCTGCAGGCCACGGACATGGCTAAGATGGTCATCAAGAGGCTGGCCGAGGAGGGGGTGACCGTCTGCTCGGCGCCCACCATACCCTTCGGCGTGAGCCACGCCCATATGAAGTTCCCGGGCACGATTACACTTAGCTCGGAGACCCTGATGCGGGTCATCACGGAGGTGTGCAGGAGCCTCTACTTCCACGGGTTCAGGAAGTTCATGCTGCTACTGGGCCACGGAGGTAACCTAGCGACGCTGCGGCTGGTTGCCCAGGACCTGGCCCTGATACTGAAGGACTCCAAGATCATTGTGCCGGACTGGCTGCCGGTGATGGGGGCCAGGTACCCTGAGATACTGAAGTCGCCCCGGCCGAGGGACGAGCATCACTCCGCTGAGGGGGAGACGGCCAGGCAGATGTTCAGCACCCCAGCCCTGGTGTCCAATAACCGGGGTGAGCCCTTCTATGTGCCGGAGGAGCTGGACCCTTATGCTAAGAAGCCCTACGTGGGCTCGGTGACCATCGCCCAGAGCGGTGTGGGGATGAAGGAGATGACGCCCTTCGGGGTCATGGGGGACGCGTCCAGGGCTACGGCAGAGACGGGTGAGAAGTTGTACCGGGTCATCACGGACTGGCTGTGCCAGGTGGTTAAGGCCGAGCTGCTGTAGGTGAGCGGTTTGAAGGCGAATCCTCTCAAGGAGAAGCTGAGGCGCGGGGAGGTCATCATCGGCACCTTCCTGTTCAGCAGCAGCCCTGTGGTGATGGAGGTGCTGGGCCACGCGGGCCTGGACTTCGTAATCATAGACACTGAGCACGGGCCCACGGGGCCCCTGGACACCAACATCTTCGGGCACCTTATTCGGGCGGCGGAGTCGGCGGGCGTGGTGCCCCTGGTCAGGCTGCCTGAGAGGAGCCGCATCATGACTCAGAAGGTGCTGGACATGGGGTGCATGGGAGTGGTGGTACCCATGGTGGAGACCGCAGACGAGGTCAGGGAGATCGTGAAGGACTGCAGGTACCCTCCGGCTGGCAACAGGGGCGCCTGCTACCTGACCAGGGCGGCCAAGTACTCTGCAGGGTTCACGGGGAACTACTGGGAGGAGGCCAACAGAAGCATCATGGTGGTGCCCCTGGTGGAGAGCCGGACCGCCGTCGACAACCTGGAGGAGATAGTGCAGGTGGATGGGGTGGACTTCGCCTTCTTCGGGGGCAGGGACTACGCCATGAGGATGGGGTATACCACGGTGAACAACCCGGAGAACCAGGCAGCCATGAAGAGGGCCCATGAGTTGTGTGAGAGGTACGGGGTGCCCTTGGCCCGGTTCCTGTATCCGCCCTTCGACGAGTCCGTCAAGAAGGCCATAGAAGAGGGAGCCCGGGTCTTGGTGGCTGGAGGTGACGTGTCGCTGCTCATGTGGGCGGCCTCCACCATGGTCGAGGCCAAGAGGTAACCCTCCTCATTTTCTGACTGTTCAATAAATGTTTTGTTACATGGAGCAATCCATCCCCCAAAGAACCATTTAGCTAAAAACACAGTAAAACCAACCCAGAAAAAACTCACATTCTACCCAGCCACCGTCATAACCCCCCAAAAAACACAAATTCCTAGCCACTAGGAACAAACCCAATA
>DATKWY010000176.1:0-2781 GCA_035529295.1 Candidatus Desulfaltia sp.
TTTACCACCCGAAAAACGATTTAAACCCAGACTCTGATAAACCCTTGAAACATTATGAAGGCTGATCAGGTTCAGAGGATCGCCGTCCTCGGCGCGGGGGTCATGGGCCACGGCATAGCCCAGGTGGCCGCCTCCGCCGGGTACACGGTCACCGTCAGGGACATAGCCCAGGAGTTCCTGGCCAAGGCGGAGGAGGGCATCAGGGGCAGCCTGGGGAAGCTGGTGGAGCGGGGCCGGATGAGCCCCGGGGACATGGAGGCGACCCTGGCGAGGACCAGGTTCACCGTAGACCTCGGCGAGGCCGTGAGGGACGCCCAGTTGGTGGTGGAGGCCATCCCGGAGAAGATGAGCATCAAGCATAGCGTCTGGAAGGAGGTGGCCTCCAAGGCGCCTAAGGACGCCATACTGGCCAGCAACACCAGCAGCCTCAGCATCACCGAGATAGCCGAGGCCGTGTCCGGCCCAGGCCGCTTCATTGGGATGCACTTCTTCAACCCGCCTGCCCTCATGAAGCTGGTAGAGGTCAACCAAGGCGCGGAGACCCAGCCCGAGACCGTTGAGACGGTCATGGAGCTGGCCAAGCGCATGGGCAAGACCCCTGTCCACGTAAAGAAAGACTCCCCAGGATTCATAGTGAACCGGGTTCTCGTCACCTACCTCAACGACGCCGCCAAGCTCCTGGACAAGTACAGCGTGGAGCAGATAGACGCGGCCATGCAGCACAAGGCGGGCATGCCTCTGGGCCCCTTCATGCTCAGCGACCTCATAGGCCTGGACATAGTCCACGACATACTCAAGGTGTTCGAGGAGAAACTAGGCCCAGCGTATAAGCCCGACAAACGCATCACGGCCCTCTACGAGGCCAAGAAGCTGGGCCGCAAGACAGGCCAAGGCTTCTACGGCTACAAGGAGAGGCCCAGCGTCACCGAGGCCCAGGCAGAGGGCTTCGACGTGGTCCTGCTGCTGCGTCCCTTCGTGGCTGAGGCTGAGAAGCTGGTCAAGGAGGGCGTGGCCTCGGAGGCGGACGTGGACACCGCCATGAAGCTGGGCGCCAACATCCCCAAGGGCCCCTTCGAGATGAGGCAAGCCGGGCTGGGCGAGGAGAAGCCCATCCTCACCGAGAGGAAGGAGGGCGTCTACGTCATAACCATCAACAGGCCGGCCAAGCTCAACAGCCTCACACTGGACATGCTGGAGCAGATAGAGGCGGCCCTGGAGGAAGCCGCCAAGGACGCCTCAGTGGGCTGCATCCTGTTCAAGGGAGCCGGGGACAGAGCCTTCAGCGCCGGAGCCGACATCAACGCCTTCCTCGAGTTCGACAAGACCAGGGCCAGGAAGGTGCCTCAGACCGGGCACAGGGTCTTCAGGAAGATAATGGAGACGCCCAAGCCGGTGGTGGCCGCCGTGAACGGCTACTGCCTGGGGGGAGGATGTGAGTTAGCCCTCTTCTGCGACATCAGGCTGGCCTCGGACAAGGCCAGGTTCGGCCAACCCGAGGTGACCCTGGGCCTCATGCCGGGATGGGGCGCCACCTACATGCTGTCCAGGCTGGTGGGCAAGACCCTGGCCGGGGAGATGATCCTCACAGGCAGGAGGCTGGACGCCGAGGAGGCCAACAAGGCGGGGCTGGTGAACGCCGTCTACCCCGCCGCCGAGTTCGACGCCCGGGTCTGGGAGTACGCCAAGAAGCTGGCTGAAGGGCCGCCCCACGCCATTGCTGAGATCAAGAGGCTTCTATGCATGGACCCCCAGCTATCCAAGGCCCTGAAGGCCGAGGAGGACGCCTTCACCGGCCTCTGGGACCACGGTGAGCTGCGGGAAGGCATCACGGCCTTCAACCAGAAGAGAAAGCCCGTCTACAGGTCCTAGGCGGGCTGGAAGGCCAGGGTCACCCGGCCCTCCTCCTTCAAATATTTTGCCTTGACCTTTGTTCCGGGCGCCAAGTGTTTTCCTTCGCTCAGGATGAGGCCGCTTATGCTCTCCCCCTCGTCCAGCTGGACCACGCCCACGGAGTATGGGCACATGGTCTGGAACCTGGTGAGGGGCACGTAGATGACGGTGGACGCCGTTAACTTCCCGGTGTCCTTGAACACGTGGGGCTCAAGGTC
This sequence comes from Candidatus Desulfaltia sp., assembly GCA_035529295.1. Classification (GTDB taxonomy): domain Archaea; phylum Thermoproteota; class Bathyarchaeia; order TCS64; family TCS64; genus RBG-16-57-9. The sequence goes on from DATKWY010000176.1 coordinate 2,109, forward strand.
GGTGGAGCCGCAGCTGCGGCATATAGGCCTCGGTGGGACCATGAGCCTCCCGCAGGCCTTACACCTGCACCCCTTCAGCTTTCCCTCGGCTAACCCCTTGAAGAACGCATCGACAGTAGTGAACTCGCTCACAGCATCACCTCCCGTACACCTGGACGACGACGGTGGCCCCCGCCGCCCCCACGTTCTGGGTCAGGCCCACCTTGGCGTCCTTCACCTGGTGGCGGCCTGACTGGCCCCGCAGCTGCTTGAACATCTCCACCACCATGGCCGCGCCGGTGGCGCCCACGGGGTGGCCCTTGGCCTTCAACCCGCCGTCGGGGTTTACGGGCTTGTCGCCGCCAAGGCTCGTTCTGCCCTCCACGGCGGCCACGCCGCCCTTGCCCTTGGGGAAGAAGCCCAGGTCCTCCGTGGCTATAAGCTCGGCTATGGTGAAGCAATCGTGAACGCAGGCAACGTCCACATCCTTGGCCTCCACACCAGCCATCCTGTAGGCCTGACGCGAGGCTAGTGTCGTTGCCTTCAGCGTGGTCAGGTCCTCCCTGTCGTGTATGGCCATGGTGTCCGAGGCTTGACCGAGACCCAGCAACTTAACCGGTGTGTCAGTGTACTTGCGGGCCACCTCCTCGGCGGCCAGCACGACCACGGCGGCCCCGTCGGATATGGGGCAACA
>DATKWY010000177.1:0-3208 GCA_035529295.1 Candidatus Desulfaltia sp.
ATGGTGCTGTTGCCCACCTGGGCCTCCTCGCTCTCCGCCCCAATGTGTGGTGTGCACACCACGTTGACTCTGGTCACCAGGTCCGGGTTGGGGTCCGGCTCCTGCTCGAATACGTCCAGGGCTGCCCCCGCCAGACGCCCCGCGTCAAGAGCCGCCATCAAAGCCTTCTCGTCCACGACGCCGCCCCTGGCCGCGTTGATGATGTAGGAGCCCTTCTTCATCTTGTTGAACTGGGCCGTGCTGATCATGTGCCTGGTCTGGGGCAGGAGGGGCACGTGGATGGTGACGAAGTCGCTCTCAGCCAGCAGGGTGTCCAGGGGCACATCCCTGGCCCCTATCTCTACGACGAAGTGTCTGAGCTTGTCCATGATCACGTCGTAGGCCAGGACCTCCATGCCCAGGGCCTTGGCCTTCTTGCCCAGCAGGTACCCGATGCGGCCGAACCCTACGATGCCCAGGGTCTTACCGGACAGCTCGAAGCCGCCCAGGTCCTTCTTGAGCCACTTGCCCTGCTTGAGGCCGTGGTCGCCGCGGCTGATGTTGCGGGCCAGGTCCAGCATGAAGCCCAGCACCAGCTCCGCGACCGCGTTGCTGGGCGCCTCGGGGCTGTTGTAGACCTCGATCCCTTTCTCCTTGGCGTAGGCCACGTCCACGTTGTCCAGGCCGACGCCCGCCCTGGCGATCACCTTCAGCTTCCCGGAGTTCTCCAGCACCTCCTTAGTGAGCTTCGTCCTGCTCCGGACCACTATGGCGTCGTAGCCGCCTATCACCTTCTTGAGGGCATCCGCCGTGATCTCGGTCTGGAGGTCCAGCTCCAGGCCCGCGTCTCTCATCATCTTGACCCCGTCCTCGTGGATGGAGTCCGCCATCAGCACCTTAACCATCATGTTCACCTATCTTCGGCCCCTGGCCGAGACGATCTGAATAACATCACGGTCCTGTAGGATATAGGTGTCGCCCAGCCGCTTCTTGGTGCGGGCGTCCAGGGCGTATATGAAGCCCTCCGCCAGCTCCGTGTGTATGAGGGCGGCGAACTGCTTGGCCGTGGTGCCCCTGGGGACCAGGTAGCAGTCGGGGAGCACGTGGCCGTGGTGGTTGGTGAGCTTCTCGGCGCTCTCCACGGGGTACACTGTGATCATGTCCAGGAGGCTGAAGAAGGCCTCGTTGATGGTCTGCTGTAGGCCCGTGGAGCCGTACTTACTGAACACCTTCTCCCTGATCCGTTCTAGGGCTCTCCTCTGGCCCTCCGAAAGCTTCTCCGGGCTCTTGACCTTGAAGTCACCATCCCCCGGCGTGTACTCCACGAGGCCGGCGTCCGCCGCTCGCCTCAGCCCAAGCTCGGCCTCGGCGCAGGTGGCTACCACCCTGTACCCTGCGTCCCTGATCCTCTTCACGTTCTCCTCGGCGCCGTTCCTGTCCGCCTTGTTGGCCGCCACTATAAGGGGCTTGCTCACCTTCCTGAGGGTGGTGGCGAACCCCATGAAGTCTTCATCCGTCCACTGGCCGCTCTTGAAGCCGTCCAGGCCGGCCTCCTGCAGCGCCTGAGCTATCTGAATACGGTTGATGCCCAGGCCTGTGAGCTTGTCCTCCAGGTGCCTGTCCACGTTCTCCTTCTTGGCCTGAGCCGTGCGGACGATGCTGTCCCAGTCCTTGGCCAGGAGGGCCTTGAGCCAGAGGTCGAACTCGGCCTCGAACATCTGGACGTCCTCCAGGGGGTCGTGGCTCAGCGGGTCGGTGGGCTGGCCGTTGATGTCCGTGGCGCCTGAGGCGTCGGCCACCACTATGAGGGCGTCGGCGCGGCGCACGTCGTCCAGGAACTGGTTGCCCAGGCCCTTGCCCATGTGGGCGCCGGGGATGAGGCCGGGGGTGTCTATGAGGTCGACTGGGATGAGGCGGACGCCGTCCACGCAGGCGCTGTTCTGGGGGTTGTCCTCGACCTCCAGCTCTTTGCAGACGCAGGGGGCCCGGATGTAGCCGACGCCTCTGTCGGCCTTGATGGTGGTGAAGGGGAAGGCCGCGATCTCCACGGGTTTGAGGGTGGCTGCTGCGAAGAAGGTGCTCTTACCGACGTTGGCTTTACCAACCAATCCGACTATCTTGGGCAAGGCTGCTTCAATGATCCTGTTGGTTTAGGCCGCATAAATTTATGGATGGCTGCGGCTCACTGCGAGATATCCGCTATGCGGCCTTCACGTGAACCGGGTGAAGAAAGAATGGTGGCTGTTATTCCGGTGGGATTATCATGAAAGTTTGGAAGAGCTTCATGTACTCGTCCAGGGCGGCCTCGTCCCTGTCTAGGAGGTTGGAGAGCCCGGTGAGGAGCCTGTGGTGCCTCCTCTCGTCCTCAAGCATGTAACTGAGGAGCTCCGCGACTCTGTCATCCTCTGCCTCCTTCACCATGGTCTCGAGCCTCGTGATCATCTTGGACTCGACCCTGATGTGCTGCTTGACGTTCTGGTGCAGCTCCACGGCCTTAGCCATGTCCAGGTCTAGCTTGAAGGGCGGCTCGCCGGCGTTGACGTCTATTAGGGCCTGGCATATGGAGGCGTGCTTGCCGCTGTCATGGATCACGGACTGGAGGATCACCTTCACCAGGGGGTGGCCTGTCTTCTCGGCCAGGGGTGTCAGGTTCTTGACGTGGCTCACCTCAAGCTCCTTCTGCTCCCGCAGCTTCTTGACTATGTCAGACATGTTATCTTGTGGGGAGCCCCTGCTTATATTACAAGAGGATTTGGGTTATCTTCTTCTTTGGCTTGGTGCCTTAGTTGTCGGCCTCGCAGGGGGCTGGCATCCTGTGTTATGATGGAAATATTCGCCATTATACGATACCCCCCTACGTTTTTTCACGCACGGCCCCGGGTCTCCTCGGCCTCGTTGAGTGGGTATCCCCCTTATGGTAGAAAAATTCTCCAATAGGGGATACCCCCTATCTTTTTTCACATGCGCCGCCCTTAGGCTCGAGGCTCAACGAGGTTCTTGTATTGATGAAAATATTCGCCATTATATAGTACCCCCCTACCTTTTTTCACATCAGCCAATGTTTGAGCGGTGGTTAATGTGCTGAATGGGCCGTGTTTCTGTATGGAATGGACGGCGTTTCTGTATAGAATGGGATCGTGAAGGCGTGTTTCCGTGGCTCCTTTTGGCGTGGGGCGTTTGTTTCTGGTTTTTCTTGCTCTACCCCCTCCCCCCTCGGGTGTACCGGGTG
>DATKWY010000178.1:0-4377 GCA_035529295.1 Candidatus Desulfaltia sp.
CGCTGAGGTCCAGGACGGTGGAGGGCTCACCGCCGGGCGTCGTCCCCCCGTCCAGCACTATGTCAACCTTTTTCCCTATCTGGTCGATGGCGCCCTGGGCCGTCCTCGAAGGGGCCTCCCCTCCCCTGTTGGCGCTGGTACTCACGATGACTCCGCCACTCAGTTCGGCCAGCCTCCTGGCCGCCTCGTGGCCCGGCACCCTTACCCCTAGGGTGGGCTTGTGGAGGGTGACCCATATGGGGTAGTCCACCTTGTTGGGGAGGACTAGGGTGAGGGGCCCCGGCCAGAACCTCTCAACCAGCTTCTCGGCTGCGGCGTTGAACTCCACCACCCTCTTGGCGACCCTGACGTCTGAGCATATGAGGGGCAGGGGCTTGTCGGCCCTCTCCTTGATCTCGCAGACGCGGCGGGTGGCGTCAGGGTTGCTGGGCTCGCACCCCAGTCCGTACACGGTCTCCGTGGGGTATATGACCACTCCCCCGGCGCGTATTACCGTGGCGGCCTCCCTGAGGCCCTGCTCATCCGCTTTTAGGACCTTCATGCATCATCACAGAGAGGGTTACGGAATTTAAGAAGTGTCATTCAGCGAATATGATCCCCAGGGAGTAGATGGTGAGCATCCCCAGGACAAGTATCACCATCTGGATGGCTGACCTCACCCTGCTCTCCTCGTCATGCATCTCCGGGATGAGCTCCGAAGCCGAGAGGAAGATGAAGGCGCCGGCGCTGAAGGCCACCATCCAGCCGCTCAAATACTCCACGGAGGCGATGAAGAATGAGCCGAATACCCCTCCCAGAATTATGGAGAGGGCCGCCGCGAAGTTGTAGATGAGCGCTTTCCTTCTATTGAACCCAGCGTAAACCAGTATCCCGTAGTCACCTATCTCCTGGGGCAGCTCATGGAAGGCCACCGCTATAGCTGTGGCTAGACCCACGCTGAAGCTGTTCAGGAAGCCGGCCGCGATGATCATGCCGTCGATGAAGTTGTGGACAAAGTCCCCGATTAGGTTCAGGTACGCAAAAGCCATTGTGGGCCCCTTCCGCTTCTTATCCTCGAACTCGTGGCGGTGACCGTGACCGTGATACCAGTAAAGAATGCGCTCCAGGAACAGGAACGCTACAAAGCCGCAGGCTACGAGGGGAAAAACCAGGCTCCGCTCCACCATCTCCACGGCCTCGGGGAGAAGGTCGAAGAGGGCGGCCCCCAGTATAGTGCCCGCCGAGTAGGCGATGAGGACGGAGAGCAGCTTATGGAGCCTGACCTCGGAAACGCTGAGGGTGAAGATCCCTACGAGGGACAGGAGGCTGATGGCGAAGGTCGCCACTATAGTGTTAAGGGTGCTGGGTAGCATGATCAGTTTAGCTGATCGGCTTAAAGTAAATGTTACTAAAAACCACCCCCATTTTATTAAAGTCGTCTCTGATTCTCATTGTTAGTATAAAAAAGGTGAACGCCAGTAACTGTCTCATCCAGTCTCTGGTCATGTGCAGCCCCATCACGTTGGAGGATCACAGCCACAAATCAGAGTAGTCACCGCGGCGCCTGTCAACCAGTCACCCAGCTAGGATAGCCTTTATTAGCGCCCCCCGCGTTCTCAGAACAGACTTACACTAAACCGACACTGATCAAAATGAAGTTCGACGAACTACCAATCAAAGAAGAGATCAAACGGGCCTTCAGGGAGATAGGGTTCGAGGAGATGTTCCCCATCCAGGAGAACGCCATACCCCCCATGCTGGAGGGCAAGAACGTCATGGGCCAGGCCAAGACAGGCACGGGCAAGACGGCCGCCTTCGGAGCCGCCATGCTCCAGATGCTGGACCCATCCTCAGGTAACGTGGAGGGCTTGGTGCTGGCCCCCACTAGGGAGCTGGCGGTACAGATCAACGAGGACCTCAACAACTACGGCAGGTACACCAAGGTGTGGGCCACTCCCATCTACGGTGGCGTGAGCATCGACGGCCAGGTGCGGGAGCTTAGGAAGAAGCCCACCATCGTCGTGGGAACCCCGGGCCGCATCATGGACCAGATGAGGAGGGGCACCCTGGACCTGAGCAAGGTGAAGATGGCCACCCTGGACGAGGCCGACAGGATGTTCGACATGGGCTTCTACGAAGACATAGAGTACATCCTCAACAGGATGCCCAAGAAGAAGCAGGTGAGCCTGTGGAGCGCCACATTCGACGACCGCACCAGGAACCTTAGCGCCAAGTTCATGCCCGACACAGTCACAGTGAACATGAGCCGCGACGAGATAGGGCTCACCACCATCAAGCAGTACTACATGATCCTGGCCCCCCACGAGCGGGAGGACGCCCTGACGCGCCTCATAGAGTTCTTCAAGATCGACAGGGGCCTCATCTTCTGCCGAACAAAGTACATGGTGGACAGGCTCACCTCCAGCCTTAAGCGGGACGGCATGTCCGCGGAGCCCCTCCACGGGGACTTCACCCAGGCCAGGCGGCAGCAGGTTCTGGACGGGTTCAGGCGAGGAGACTTCGACCTCATGATATCCACGGAGCTCACGGCCCGGGGTCTGGACATAGCGGATGTGCCCTTCATCATCAACTTCGATGTACCGGACGACCCTAACATGTACTTCCACCGCGTTGGCAGGACCGCCAGGGCCGGCAAGTCGGGGACAGCCATAACTTTCATCATGCCGGACCAGGAGATGGAGCTGGAGCGCATCAAGGCCATAACCAGGACCGAGATAGAGAAGTTCGCCCTGCCCCCCAGCTTCCTCTACTAATCAACTATTTTATACACTGTGCACCCACCCAATACCCCATGAGCGGATACTTCCAGCGACAGCCGTCCCCCAAGGAGATAGCTGAGAGGGTGAAGGGCTTCCAGTCGTGGATCGAGGTGGACCTGGACGCCATAGGCTATAACCTGGAACAGGTGAGGGCTAGGACGGGCGGTGAGGTCATCCCGTGTGTCAAGTCTAACGCCTACGGCCACGGCATCGTCCCCGTGGTGGCCTACATGGAGAAGTGGGGCGTCAGACGCGTCCTGGTGGCCAAGCTGTGGGAGGCCGAGCAGCTCAGGGACGCCGGGATAGGCGTGGACATAATCAACATCGACCCCCTGTTCACAGCTGAGCAGTTCGAGTACGTGGTGGGCCGGGGCATCACCCACACGGTGTACCAGAGAGAGGCCGCGGACAAGCTCAGCCTGGCAGCTGAAAAGCTCGGGAAGGAGGCCAAGGTCTGGGTGAAGGTGGACACAGGCCTCGGCAGAGTGGGGGTCCGCTGGGACGAGGCACCCGACCTCATAGAGTACGTAGCTGAGAAGCCTAATCTCATGATCGACGGGGTATTCTCCACCTTGTCAGAGGACGACCAGCTGGACCGGCTCCAGGTGGAGAGGCTCCTGGAGGTGGAGAGACTCTGCGAGGAGAGGGGCGTCTCCGTGGGCACCAAAAGCATGGCCAGCAGCAACGCCGTCTTCCACAAGCCCTACACTTACCTGGACGCCGTGAGACCGGGCATAATGCTCCTGGGCATGTACCCCGAGGAGGCCGACATGGGGCAGGGCATCGAGCTAAGGCAGAGCCTGTGCCTCAAGGCCCGGGTTGAGCACGTCAAGTGGGTGGAGGCTGGGGAGAGCCTCACCTACAGCAGGCGGTTCACGGCCCCCAGCCGCATGAAGGTGGGCACGGTCCACATAGGCTACTACGACGGGTTCCCCCGGGGCCTCACCAAGGTGGGTAAGGTGAGGGTGGGCGACGAGATTAAGCCTGTGCTGGGCACAGTCTCCGTCAACCACTTCCTGGTGGACCTCACGGGCACCGACCTGGAGCCCGGGGACGTGGTGGAGGCCATCAGCAGAGAGGGAGAGAATAACGGCGTGGGCCTGGCGACGCTTGCCGGCATCATGACATACAGCCTGGCGAATGGTTTGCACATGCTCATGCCCCGGGTTTACACTGAGAAGGGTGTCCCTGTGGCCGTCTATGCTCCGAAGCTGCGGGAATAGCGGTATTCCGGGGTTACCCTCACCCTTTAAATTATAGTACTGTAATAGGCATGAAAGAGCTGGGGTAGCATAGCTTGGCTAATGCGCTGGACTCATGATCCAGAGGACTAAGGCAACAGCGCCCTTAGCCGGATAGAGAGCGTGGGTTCAAATCCCATCCCCAGCACCTTCTCAACATAATTTTTTGGGTTGTTTTTATCCGAATTTTACCAAAATAATCCCTATTTTAGTTTGTTTTTTTTTGGGTTACTTTGGATTTATGGGTGGGATTTTAATCCACATTATTCGTTATATCAAAATTGTCATTATTCTGTTCCTTTCTTTCATACTATATTACATATTGTTACTCTTCATTATTTAATCCAAATATATCGAGTCTAACTACTTCATTTTAC
>DATKWY010000179.1:0-4125 GCA_035529295.1 Candidatus Desulfaltia sp.
TCCTCGATCCAGACCTCGGCCTCCATGCTCATCTCCGTGTAGGGGAAGTAGCCTGGGCGGAACCTGAACTTTTTAAGACCTAAGCCCTCCAGGTAGGCCTTCAGGTAGCCCTTCATCTCGCGGAAGGTGACTCCCTCGCCGATGACTATGCCGTCGGTCTGGTAGAACTCGGCCAGGTGGTTCCAGTCGATGGTCTCGTTGCGGAATACGCGGCCGACGCTGAAGAACTTGCCTGGGAGGTCCTCTGGCTTGAGTTTGGCTATCTGGTTGACGCTGAGGCTGGTGGTGTGGGTCCTGAGTACGGTGCGCTTGGCGAACTCGGGGTCCCACTTGTACTGCCAGCCCTTGCTGCCGGTGGTCCACCCGTCCTCGTGGGTGCGCCTGACCTGCTCCACCATCTTGGGGTCCGGTAGGCGGCCCTTGTAGGGGGTCTTCATGTAGAAGGTGTCGGCCAGGTCCCTGGCGGGGTGGTCCTGGGGCTGGTAGAGGGCGTCGAAGTTCCAGAAGTTGAGCTCCAGGTACTCGCCCTTCATCTCCTTGAAGCCGAGCTCGACCCAGAACCGCCTGATGTAGTCGATGACCTGGCTGATGAAGTGGCGCTTGCCGGGGGCGAGGCTGGGGGCCGGCAGGGTCACGTCGTAGCGTTGGAAGGTTGCACCCCTCCACTCCTTGTTGGCTAGAGCCTCGGGGGTTAGCTGAGTGATGATCCTCGCAGACTCGGTGGCCTCCAGCTCAGGAAGGATCGACAACCCTGACTCGGTGACCTCAACGTACCTGTCCACCTTCTCGGTCTTCTCCGCCAGCTTCCTCTTCACGAGCCGGTCCAGGGCCTCCAGCTCCTTCTCGTTGAACCCGGCTCCAGGGACCGGCTCGTCGCCGTCAAGCGTCTTCAGCAGCAGCTCCTCCTCGGTCTCGCCGGCCTTCAACCCCCTGTCCGTGAGCCTTATGACACCCTGAGTGATCTCCGCCCAGTCGTTCCGCCTTATCCAGGCAAGGGCTATGCTGAGGTTGTCAAACGTCTCCTTCAGGTCCGATATCTCCCGGGGCCCGTTGGCCAGCAGCCGCCTCAAGTTCTGCTCCGGGAGACCCTTCCGGGCGTATTGCCTGCCCTCGTCCGTGAGGCTGTAAAACTGTGAGACCTTCTCCCTAAACGAGACGACGCCCTTGGTGGCCGCCCAGTCTGACGCCTTCTCCACGGCGTCCCTGCCCAGCCCTGTGACCTGGCTGAGCTGGTCTGTGGTCATGGTGCCCTTCGCTACTGCCTTCAGCACCTTCCGTTCGTTCTCGTGCAGCTTCTCGGCTACCTCTCTCGGGTTCAAGGGTCTCACTAACCTATCTTAAGGGCTATCGCATCGGTTTTAAAGTTGATGCGGATAAGTTGGTTTAGCTGCACGGTAGTCGTTTCTTTGCTGTCTTGTTTTCCTGAGCTGAGGATATGCCACAGCGCCTTTCGTGAAATTTTAGTTATGGATGATTGGAGTGGTCTTTGTCGTGGTTATCGGCCTCTTGGCTCTGGGGGCTTGGGGCCTCTATTTTAGGAGTTTTTTTCTTCCTAAAATCGATACCCCCCTACCTTTTTTACACATACGCCCCGGGTCAAGGCCTCGTGGGATGAATTAACTCGTTTTATGACCGAAAAAATTGTCATAAGATGATACCCCCCTACCTTTTTTGCACATCATGTAAATCTCTTACTATAAATTGATTGTCTCGTTACGTGGCTCAGTGGAAGAAGTCTGTGAGCTTCCTCTGTGTCAGCGTGTGCCTCAGCAGGGGCCCGGACTCGTACCACTTCTCAAGGGGTATGCTCAGCCGGCTCATGACCCTGTCCAAGGCCTCCCTGAAGGTGTCGAAGCTCTGGGGCTCCTGCCTCATGGCGTTCCGCACGTTCTCCCGTACCTGCCAGACACCCACCGGCAGGATGTAATCTGGGTAAGCCTCCCTGAAGATGAAGACCTTGGCCTGCCTCCGCACCTTTTCCAGGTGCTCCAGGACGGCCAGCTTGCCGCTGTAGTAGCAGCCCCCCATGGAGGCGTATGTGGACCGGCCGTCGTAGGGCTCCCAGTCGGTGACTATGTTGACGTGCTCGGTGTCGGGGTTCCACAGGGTGTTGGGGTACCACACCTCATAGGCCTCATACGCCCAGGCATCGGGGACCAGCAGGACCTCGAACCTGTTTCCTATGTAGTTGGACTCGTAGACCTCGCACCTGTTGACGAGGGGGTGGTTCTTGATCTTCTGGGTCAGGTGCTTCCCCAGGAGGTCGTCCACCGCGGTTATGCTCCACCGGGTGGGCACCAATCTCCTGTTCTTCTCCACGCCGAAGCTGCCCATGCTGAAGGCCCGCATGATGTTGCTGATGGGCAGGCCCTCGTCGAAGAGCTTGACTGTGGCGGGCGCGGCCTTGAGGTCGGTGTCGTAGTGGCACGTCTCCATGTGCCTGTTCCACCGGATGTAGCCTATGTCCACGCTCTCCATGGGGGCCGTGGGGCCTATGGGCTGGACGTCGTCATTCATGTAGAATCGGTTGCTGGGCCTCCGGGTGAGCTTCATCTCGGTCTCGACGTAGTGTTCGGCGAGGCTCAGCTCCCGGGTCTTCTCCAGGAGCCTGCCCGCCTTCCAGGGCTTCCTGACGTTCACCGGCGTCATGCCTCTGACGAGTTGGCTCCTGTACTGGATGATCTCGTCGATGCTCTTGCCGAACCACTGCTCCGGGGCGTCCAGTATCTCGGTGTTCCCGTAGAAGGTCGGCGTCAGCGGCCCTATCTGGACGTAGGGGTAGCCGAAGCGGCCTACGAAGACGCTGGGCGGGCTGCTTCCATCGATCTCTGTGCCCTTTATGCTCTGGAAGAGCTTGCCGAAGGCCCCGAGCCTGGCCATGATGGGGCAGCTGGTCTTGCCGCAGAGCATCTTCCCGCCCTTGCAGACGCTGCACAGGCTCTGCCTGGGGGTCTGGAGCTTGAGCATCTCCTTTGTGACGTCCAGGCTGGAGCCTATCAGCGGGTCTGCCTCGACCATCTCCCTGACCCACTTGTTCTTGGGTTTGAACTTGGTGGTGATGCGCTTCCCCATCGGGGTTCAATCTGTGCATGGGTGTTAAAAATGGTTAAGGTGATTCATTAGTAGGGGAGGCGGCTGAAACTGGCTGGTATACTGGTTGAGGACATTTCATTTGACAGCGAGGGCTACCTGCTGAAGGGCAGGGTCTACCATCCGTTGAAGGAGGGTAGGTTTCCCGCAGTGGCCATGTGTCACGGGTACCCGGGGGACAACAAGAACATGGACCTGGCTGAGGAGCTGGCCCTCAGCGGGATAGTTGTCCTCATCTTCTACTACAGGGGCGCGTGGGGCAGTGAGGGAGAGTACAGCTTCGCGGCACTAGCGCCAAGCGTCAGGGACGCCTTGAAGCTCCTGAGAGGGCTGCCGTATGTGGACGTGGGTCGAGTCGGTCTGGTCTCTCACAGCATGGGCGCTATCCCCCTCACTTGGATCATGAGTCATGACCGGGCGGTGAAGACGGGGGTATTGATGGCGCCCGTCTCTGATTTGAGGGCTTGGAGTACAGGGCCAGCTCTGGACGCCATGGCTCCATACTTCCTCAAGATGGCTGAGGGTAAGCTCACGGGCTGGAACGAGGAAAGGCTCAGGGGAGACTTTGAGAAGGCTGCCACGTCGCTGAACCCGATTGACGGCATACGCAACGTGAGAGCTCCGCTGCTGGTGGTTGTCGGCTCAGAGGACACGTTGACGGTTCCGCAGAGTTGCAGGCTCCTATACGAGGCGGCCAACGAGCCGAAAAAATGGGCGATCATCAAGGACGCTGATCACAGCTTCACGGAGCACAGGGGGCCTCTGATAAAAACGGTGATAGAGTGGCTGAACGTAAACCTCTAACCCTATTCACCCTGGCCTAACACAGATACCTGTTATCCTGATTCCGGATACGAGGCTGAGGCATCAACAATCTGGGTACACTAGGTTTTTCACAGCACCCTCAGAATCAACACAGGAATGGAGCCATACCTCACCCGGATACAGGTCTACATGAGCAGCGTCACAGGCCACTGGAAACTACTGCTCACCCTCTTCTCCGTCGCGTCCCTAGCCTACACAGTCCACATATAC
>DATKWY010000180.1:0-4831 GCA_035529295.1 Candidatus Desulfaltia sp.
GCTCCACGTGGGGTAGACGAGGGCGTCCACCCCTGCATCTTCCATGGCCTTGAGGATCGCCTCTCTCAGACGGATGTTCCTGGGCTCGGTGTAGACGTCGCCGCACGTGGGCTCGGGAGCCTCCAGCATCCTCCTGAGCCTGTCGGCCACGTGTGGGCCGTGCTGGCCGCTCTCCACGATCTCCTTGAGGCTCCTGTGGGGCGGGCTCTTCAGTGTGGACAGGTACATGTCCAGGTCCCTCCTGAAGGTGGTGCACCAGAGGTCCTGGGTGAGCTCATCGAAGCCGGGGACGTTGAGGGGGTCCACCACCTCGGCTCCGCCGGTGTCCAGGTCATCGACGGCCTTCTCGAAGACCTTGAGCACCTCCGGGTCGGCGGTGGGCTGGTCCGTGTAGTGTCGGAAGACGCCGATCCGGGCGCCCTCCAGCCCGTCCGGGCGGAGGTGATCCGTGTAGCTGGCAGGCACTTTGCCGTGGCTGAGGGCGGTTATGGGGTCCGCGGGGTCGTGGCCGGCTATCACGTCCAGGACGCGGGCCGCGTCCTCCACGGTGCGGCATATGGGGCCCCCGACGTCGTTCCGGAGGTAGAGGGGGACTATACCGTCGCGGCTGGTGAGGCCCATGGTGCTGCGTACCCCGACGAGGCAGCAGTGGCTGCTGGGGCCCCGGATGCTGTTGCCGGTGTCGGTGCCCAGGCCGACGAGGCCCAGGTTGGCGGAGACGGCGGCGGCTGTGCCTCCGCTGCTGCCCGCTGGTACCCGTTCCAGGTCGTAGGGGTTTCTGGTTGTGCCTGCGATGCTGCTCACGGTCTCGTAGGGGCTGAAGGCCCACTCGGCCATGTTGCTCTTCCCCAGGACCACTGCGCCGGCTTCCTTCAGCTTCCTCACCTGGTAGGCGTCGTCGGGTGGCAGCGAGCCCTTGAGGGCTATGCTGCCTGCGGAGGTCTGCATGTCGTGAGTGTCGTAGTTATCTTTTACAATCACTGGTACGCCGTGTAGGGGCCTCAGCGTATCCTTCCTGAGCTCACGGTCGAGGGCAGCGGCCTGGGCTGAGGCGCAAGGGTTGAGGACCACCATGGAGTTGAGGCCGGTGGCCTGGTCGAGTCTGCTGATCCTGTCCAGGTAGGTTTCCGTCAGCTGCTGGCAGGTCGTTGCGCCGTTCATTAGGGCCGCGTGGAAGGCTCGAATGGTTAGCTCGAGCACGTTTGGGCTCTGGGTCATGGTCTTCAATGGGGCTGAACTGCGTTTAACTCTAATCGTTCAGCGTGGGTGTCTTGGGGGCTGAGCAACTTCTAAATCGTAGTAGCGTAGGTACCTCTCCATTCGTTGGTGAAGAGGTTTGGGGGCGCGGGAATACTGGAGCATGGTCAGGGACGTGTTCAGCAACAGGAACATCCTGGCCATCTCCATGACCACCAGCCTCTGGAGCCTAGTGCAGCAGGGGTGGAGCCCCTTCTGGCCCAAGTACATGAAGGACAACCTGGGGGCCACCGTCACCATCATAGGCCTGATAACCGCCATCACCACGGCTGAGCGGCTCCTGTTTCAGCTGCCTGGGGGCATTCTGGCTGACAGGTACGGCCGGAAGAGGATCATCGTCTACGGGACGCTTATCAGGACGCTTTCTCCCCTCATCTACTTCCTGGCGCCCAGCTGGGAGTGGATAATACCTGCGGCCCTCATCAACGGGATGGCCAGCCTCTACATGCCGGCTTTCTCGGCTATAGTGGCGGATAGCCTGCCGGAGAAGCGGCGGGGGGCCGGGTATGGGGCGTACAGCACGATAACCAACATACCTAACATGGTGGGGCCCCTCATCGGGGGCCTGGCCATAGAGGCCTATGGGTACGAGTTCGGTATCAAGGTGTTCCTGGCCCTTCAGGTGGTCACAGGCCTCATCGTGACGGTGGTGCGGCACATGATTCTCCACGAGACCATTGAGGGAAAGCACCGTGATAGTAAGGCGCCTCTGGTGCCCACGGGCAAGATGTTCAGGGAGTTCCCTGAGACCATCAAGGTGATGATCGTGGTGGCCATCATAGGCAGCTTCAGCTCGCGGCTGGTCTTCGACCTCATCAACCTGTACGCGTTGGATGTGCTCCTGCTGAGCCCGGCGCAGCTGGGCCTCATCAACACCGCCGTGGGGGCCGTGGCCACGGCGTTGGCTTTGCCCGGGGGGATGCTGAGCGACAGGTACGGCAGGAAGAACAACATCATGCTGGGCCGCACCGTGTCCCCCATCAGCCAGGGCCTGGTGACGCTGGCGGGGGGCTTCAACTCCTACTTCGTGGTCCGGGTGTTCAACGCGGCTGGGATAGCCATCGGGGGGAGCGGCATGGAGGCGGGGGGGCCCAGCTGGAACGCCTTGATAGCCGACCTGGTGCCCTCCGAGAAGAGGGCCACCGTGCTGGGTACCATAGGGACGCTGACGGCTGTGGTGGCTGCCCCTGGCTCGGTGCTTGGCGGGTACCTGTGGGACACGGTGAGCCCCCAGCTGCCCTTCCAGCTGAGCATGGTCGTCGGCCTGGTCTCCGCGGCCCTGTTCTGGCTCAAGGTCCGGGAGCCTAAGGCGGAGGAGAAGCTGGGCGTGGAGCCTGTAGGGAGCTAGGCTCTCTTCCAGCGCAGGGTGTTGTCTTTAAGCTCTGCTGTGATCTTTTTCTCTTCGTGGAGGTGGCCCAGGTAGGCCATGACGGTGGTGTGGATGAGGTAGTACTGCTGGACCACGTCCAGGTCTAGGCCGTAGGATGTGCACAGCTGGGCTTGGACCTGCTCGCTGGTCCTGGGCTCGTCCAGGAGCCCGTACACGTCGCTGAGGATTCCTTGGGTGGCCTCCAGGTTTCTATCTACAAGGCCGGTTATGTTCTCGGTGGGCTTGGTGTGGCCCGGCACGTAGAGGTTGTGGCTGGTCTCGCTCAGGGCCTTGAGGGTCTTGAGGTGGCTTCCCACGTCCTGGACCACGGGGACCCTGTACTTGTCTATGACGCGTTCGCTGAACACGGTGTCTGCGCAGAAGAGGACGCCGTCGGCTAGGACGCCTACCTGGTTGGGGCTGTGGCCGGGGAGGCCCACGATCTCCAGCTCGGCTCCGATGATGGTTATCTTGCCGGGCTGGAGGATGTGATGGACGGGGCTGGGCTTGGCCAGGACGAACCTGTTGCGGAGGCTGCTGATGGGTGCGGCGCCGTGGAACAGGTACAGGGGCTCCAGGATGGGGTTCTGAATGATGCCTGCCTCCACCTCGGAGGCGTAGACCTGTGCGTTGAGGTTGCGGGCCAGGTAGTCGTTGCCGCCGAAGTGGTCCGCGTGGCTGTGGGTGTTGATGATGGCTTTGAGGGCTAGGCCCTCGTCCTCCAGGGCTTTCCTTATGGCTCGGCCGGAGTCCTTGTCGAGGCCGGTGTCGATGACGGCGGCCTCGGCTCCCGACTTGACTACGCCGACGTTGACGGCGCCGGGGATGAAGGCGACGTGTTCGGTGATGTGCTCCAGGCTCATGGGTTTCAGATTGAACCGGTGGCGGGGCGCGTATTAACGTGTTCGGGTGGCAACCTATATCACGGGCGTAGGTTGAGGTTAGGTTGATGGTTAAGGTGGATGTGGCCGCCCTCCAGTTTGTGGCGGTGTTCACGGGTAACCTGCTGGTGGGTTTCATGGACAGGTCGGTTGACCTGGCGATGAGGCTCAGCGGGGCCCTACTTCTCGGGTTGAGCGTAGTCTTGTTTTTCTACGTACTCGCCTACCTCCGGGGCGGGTTCCTGGGGAGCACGGAGCCTGTGCTGGACCACCTGGTGACCCGGGGCCCCTACAGGTTCTGCAGGCACCCCCTGTACCTGTGCTTCCTGTTGATGGTGCTGGGTGTGGGCCTCTACCTGGGGAGCTGGCTGTCGGTGGCCTTCACGCTTCTGCTGTCGGTGCCCTCCGCTGCATATAGGGCGGGGAGGGAGGACGTGCTGCTGAGGGAGAGGTTCGGTGAGGAGTGGCTGAGGTACGCCGAGAGGGTGGGCATGTTTTTACCCAGGCTGAGGAGATGAGTGTTGCCTAGAAAATGCAGCATGATGAGTTACGACGACGTGGTCTGCGGGGTCATCACCATCGATGCAGGTTCCTCTGAGGAGGCTGAGAGGCAGGCCAGGGTGATGAGGAGGTGCCCCAAGTGCCTGGCCGTGGGGACCACGGGTAGCAGCGTCATAGGTGTGTACCTGGCTCCGCGGGAGGGCAGGTGGTGGCTGGACTACCCATCGCTTTTCCCGGACAGGAGGTCCAGTGTGCAGATCATGGAGAACGTTGTGTACCCTGAGGCATTGACCGTGGAGCCCTCCGAGGCGGTACCCTGCGGAGCGACGTGTGAGGGTTGCCCCTTCGCTGAGAGGTACGGGTGCCGGGGTTGCCTCGCGGTAAGCGGGATCACTGGATAACTCTATTTATTACTTTAAAATTAGTTAATGCTGTTCAAGGGAGGAGCCGGCGGTGGATTCTCGGCCTCTGGAAGGATGCAGATACTTCCTCTACACCCTGCTGATATTGTTCATGATAATTTGCTCATGCCTCGGGGTGAAACCGGTCTCCGCCACTGATCACACCTACGTGGTCTTCGAGGACGGCTTCGAGGAGGGCGCCGGCGACGCGTGGAATCTATGGAGCCCACAGGACGCCCCTGAGGGCTCCGGCTGGGCCGTGCTCTACGACGGCGGCAACAACGTACTGAGCCTGAAAGGTAACGTGTTCGCGGAGGCCGGTGACAGGGAGTGGGCTAACTACACCATTGAGGTTAGAGTCAAGTTCGTGGAGGGCCCCGTCGGGGCCCACGTCAGCGTCAGGGTGGGCGAGCCTGCGCCTA
>DATKWY010000181.1:0-3586 GCA_035529295.1 Candidatus Desulfaltia sp.
GATTAGCAGGTAGCCCATGCCCCTCTTCTCAGGGGGCATGGAGTCGGCCTCGATGGCCTCCAGGGCCGGCCCGTAGATGTGGCTGAGACTGGAGATCACCATGGCCACCATGATGAGCCTCCAGTCGGGGGCTATAATGTAGAACCCGTAGCTGAGGGCCGCGCCGAAGGTGAACAGGACTATGATGTTCCTCCGCCCGTACCTGTCGGCGATGTACGCTCCCGGGACCCTGATGATGGCCAGGATCACTGAGCCCAGGGAGCTCATGAGGCCCAGGACGAGGGGCGAGGCCCCCAGCTCCCTTATGTAGAGGCTCCTGAAGGGGTTGAAGAGGCCTGTGGTGAACCCGAAGATGACGTAGCTGGTTATGAGTACCAGCAGGTTCCCCCTGAGGAAGCTGAACTCGTCCCTGAGCCTGGCTGCGAGCCCGACCATGCGCATCAACGGCCTCTAAGTGCAACGTGAGTTAGCAATCACACAGTTAAATTATGTGATAAGCTGCTAGCCTGCTCCCATCATAATAATAAAAAAAGGGTCAGGCCACTACCTGCGCCAGGGCGGCCAGCATCTCGTCGATGTACTCGTCGGGTATCCACCCCATGTTGCCGACCCTGAAGGTGGTGTCCTTCAACGCCCCGTAGCCCTGGGCCAACTCGAAGCCCTTGCCCCTCATGGCCTTGTAGACGCTGGGGCCATCCATCTTCGCCGGGGCGTTGATACAGCTGACGGTGGGGCTCTCATACCCCTTCTGGGGGTAGGTGCTGAGGCACAGCTTCTCGATGCCCGTCCTGATGGCCGTGTTCCGCTTCCTGTAGAGGTCAAAGTACCACCTCCTGCCCCCCTTGCCCTGGATCATCTTGAGAGCCGCGTTGAGGCCCGCCACCTGGGGGATGACGCTGGTCACGGGGGTGCCCTTACCGTCCCTGTGGTCCTTCTCCCAGAGCTTGAGGTCGAAGTACCAGCCCTTGTTGGGCATCCTCTCGGAGACGTCCAGGGCGGCCTCGCTGACGGAGCCCAGCCCCAGGCCGGGAGGGACGCCGAAGCACTTCTGGCTGCTGCTGAAGCAGATGTCGATGCCCCAGTCGTCGGTCTTGATCTCTATGCCCCCCATGCTGCTGACGGCGTCCACGAACACCAGTTTGCCGTGTCGCTTGCACACCTTGGTCAGGTCGGGCAGCCTGTTGATGATGCCCACGCTGGTCTCGTTGTGGGTGATGGCCACGGCCTCCACGTCGGGCTCAGCCTCAAACACCTCCTCGAGCATCCCGGGCGTCACCGGGTGGCCCAGCTCGGGCACCACCTCCACCACCTCCCTGCCGTTGCTCCGGGCCACATCAGCGAACCTTTTACCGAAGTCCCCGTTGATGCACACGACGAGTTTCTCCTTGACGCAGTTGCGGACCGCCGCCTCCATGAACCCGGTGCCCGTGGCACTGAACAGGAACACCGGCTGCCTGGTTTCAATGAAGTCCTGGAGGAGCTTTACGGTCTCGAAGTGGAGGCTCAGGTACTCCTTGCTCCGGTGGCTCACCATCTGCATCCCCATGGCCTCTAGGACCTCGGGGTAGCACGCCACCGGGCCAACAGTGAACAGCTTCATGCCTATCTGGTGGACATGGGGGGTTGAGGATAAAAACATGCCCCCGGGGAAGCTGTGTGAAGATTCTATAATCCTTAATATCGTTTCCTGGGTGGGTGACGTGATACCGATGCAGGCGGAGAGCCAGACAACAAACACGCTACTAGATAGGGGTCTCCCCGGGGTCAGCAACAAGAAGATTCTGGTGGTGGACGACGAGCCAGACATAAGGAACCTGCTCCACCTGGTCTTCGGCAACGAGGGCTACACCGTGCTGCTGGCCGAGAACGGGGAAGTGGGCATCCGCCTGGCCCGCACCGAGAGCCCCGACGTCATATTCCTGGACCTCCTCATGCCGGGCCTCAGCGGCCTGGAGGTGTGCAAGATACTGAAGAACAACCCCGTGACTGAGGGCATCCCCGTGGTGGTGGTCACAGCCTTCGGCCGCGACAGGGACATACAGCTGGCCAAGGAGGCCGGGGCGGACTGGTTCGTCAAGAAGCCCTTCGAGAACAGGAAGCTGGTGGAGCTGGCGGAGAAGCTCATCTACCCGGACAAGGGGGCCACAGCAACAGTGGGGTTCGACGCAGACATGAGCCCCCTGGCCTACATGCTTTCGCTCACCCACGCCTACCTGGACGCGTCTCTGAAGATGTTCCCCAACGGCTTCAACAACAAGATACAGGAAGTCTACTTTAAGACGTTCCTCCGCCTCTACAACCTGCCAGTCCTCGTGGAGGGCTCCGAAAAGGTGACCCTGGAGACTCTGAAGGCTAACTACATCGAGGGCCTCAACGGCATGGGCCTCGCCGACAAGTTCATGCTGGTAGAGGAACACGACATGTACATATTCCAGGTGATAGGGTGCAAACACGCCGGCGCCTACCATCGCAGCATCAATAGCAGCAGCTTCGTCTGCCCCCACGCCCTGTTCGTGGGCGCCCTCATCCACGCCTACGTGAACCCGTACATCCAGATGTCCAAGACGGCGCTGAGGAAAGGGGGCTCCATAACCGCGTACAGGAAGATTGATCCCCGGACTAAGATGTACCTGAACAAGTCCGGCTGAGCCCATACCAAAATAAATAGGCTCAGCCATATGCTCTGTGAGATGGACGCCAGAAGAGTCGAGGGCGACGAAGCCACCCAGACCATCATCAGAATCCTCAGGAAGGCGGCCCGGCCCCTCAGCACCCGGGAGGTCCAGGCCGAGACCCAGAGGCTTCTCGTCAGGTGCCCCGACTCCACCATAGTGTTCCTCAACAGGCTCCGGCTCAGCGGAGACATCAAGGGAGAGCGAAGCAAGGAGGCCCGGGGCTGGGTCTGGTGGGTGGACTAGATCCAGCTGAAGGTGCGCTCACACTTCTCCAGTATCTTCACTAACTCGCCGTAGCCTACGGCCCGCACCTCGTCCAGGGGTGAGTCGAACTCCGTCTCTAAGGTGATGAGGTCGGCGTAGCTGAGCCTCTTTATGAGCTCCAGGTCCGAGGTGTGGTGGGTGCCCCTGCCGGTGAACAGGATGGTGATGCCGCTTCCGTCCATGTGCATCTCCTCCGCCAGCCTGAACGCCGTCTCCGCGTGGGCCCTGCTCACCACCAACAGTGTCCTCATTTCATTCACCTAGAAGCTGGTCAGTACGGTGCACCTCTTGGCCATCTCGGCAAGCTCGTGGAAGTCGATGACGGTGACGTTGATGTCTGGCTCCAGGTCGGAGACGCTGATGCCCCGCTCCTCCAGGCTCTCCCTGAGGGCGTAGACCCCGGCCAGGTCCGACATGGCCTTCAGGTAGTCCTTGAGGCTGCCCTTGTAGAGGGCCTCGTGGCGGAGTATCTCGACGCCGTGGTCCACGAACACCAGGTTGGGCGGGTAGTCCATCCCCAGCATGGCGGCCGAGAGCCTGAGGCCCTCCTCGACCCTGGCCCCCGGTATGAGCCTCTTCCGCATTATGAGCATGGTCTCCCCCAAGGCTTCACCCCATGAACAGCGTCCTGTCGCAGGTCTCCATGA
>DATKWY010000182.1:0-3716 GCA_035529295.1 Candidatus Desulfaltia sp.
TACGTGCCCTTCATCAAGGAGATCAGGAAGACAACCAAGGCCGCGGGCATCCACGTCATGGCTGTGCTCTACGAGCGCATCTTTGGGCCGCTGCTGGAGAACTTCTGAGGTGAAATGAGATGATAATAACGAAGGCGAAACCAGAGGAAGAGATAACTGAGATGCTGAAGCCTTTCAAGAAGCTGTTCGTTGTGGGCTGCGGAACCTGCTCCACGAGCTGCATGACGGGCGGCGAGGAGCAGGTCGCCGAGATGGTGAAGAAGCTGGGGGACCGGGCCGTGGGCTCGGCAGTGGTGGAGGACCCCTGCGACCTGAGGATAACCCGCAAGGAGCTCAAGGAGTTCAGGGATCAGATGAAGGAGGCCGACGCGGTCATCGTCATGAGCTGCGGAGCCGGGGTCCAGACCATCGGCGACTACTCGAAGAAGATCGTGCTACCCGCCCTGGACACCCTGTTCATAGGCCAGACGGAGCGCCTGGGCAAGTTCCACGACGTGTGCAAGGCCTGCGGGGAGTGCATCCTGGACGAGACGGGGGGCGTCTGCCCCATCACCAGGTGCGCCAAGGGGATACTCAACGGGCCCTGCGGGGGCCAGGTGGAGGGCAAGTGCGAGGTCGGGAAATACGAGAACGACTGCGCCTGGGTGCTCATATACGACAGGCTCAAGGAGCAGGACCGCATGGAGCTCTTCGAGGTGTTCAGGCCCCCCAGGGACAACTCCAAGAAGGTTCTCACCCAGCATCACGTCTTCTAACCCTTTACGTGAACCGTAAGGTTCACTATATGTTCATATTTTCCGGTCCCCCTGATCCTCATGTTCTAGGAGTTTCTGTGATGAAGTGTTCAGGGTTAATGGATGACACCGTCAGTGTGGTCATCGGCGGGGAGGCGGGGCAGGGCATAAGCAGGAGCGGCATGCTCCTGGGTAAGGCTCTCATGCGGTGCGGGTTCCACTGCTACGGGGCCATTGACTACCCGAGCCTCATCCGTGGGGGCCACAACTTCTACCAGCTCAGGGCCTCGGCGAGGCCGGTGTACAGCCAGACGCCTCACGCGGACCTACTTGTGGCGCTGAACAGGGAGTCGGTGCTCCTCCACCTGGATGAGGTGAACAGGGGTGGAGGCGTCATCCACGATGAAAAGGATCAACTAGAGGGTGGTTTAGGCGAGGAGAGGGGCCTGACCCTCTACCCTGTGCCCATGACTGAGATAGTGAAGGAGCTGGGTGGCCCCGACATCATGAGGAACACGGTGGGCCTGGGCGCTGCGGCCGCTCTCATCGGCCTGGACGTTGGGGCGCTCAAGGAGGTGGTCACAGAGACATTTGAGGGCCGGGAGAAGATTATACAGATGAACAACGAGGCGGTCCAGAGGGGCTACGCGCACGTAGTGGGGAGGGGCCTTGGCTTCAGGTGCAGCCTGGAGCCCGGTGAGAGACCACATAGGCTGTGGCTCACGGGGAACGAGGCTGTGGCCCTGGGAGCCGTGGCGGCCGGGTGCAAGTTCTACTCGGCCTACCCCATGACCCCCGCGAGCCCGGTCCTCCACTACCTGGCCGGCCACGACGAAGAGAACGATATAGCAGTCATCCAGACGGAGAGTGAGATCGCCGCGGCTATGATGGCCGTGGGGGCGTCCTACGCGGGTGTGCGCAGCATGACGGCCACCAGCGGAGGAGGCTTCTGCCTCATGACCGAAAGCCTGAGTTTGGCAGCCATGACGGAGGCACCTCTGGTCGTCATGCTGGGGCAGAGGCCGGGGCCCAGCACGGGCCTGGCCACCTACTCGGCCCAGGGGGACCTCCTATTCGCTGTGTACGGTGCTCACGGCGAGTTCCAGAGGGTGGTGGTGGCCCCGGGCGACCCCGAGGAGTGCTTCTACCTCACCGTGGAGGCCTTCAACCTGGCGGAGCGGTTCCAGGTGCCTGTCATCGTGGTGGGGGACAAGAACGTGTTGGAGGGCAACCAGACCATACCGAGCCTGGACCTGTCAAGGGTCAGGGTGGACAGGGGTAAGCTGGTGGGGTCCTGGAGCGGCCCCGAGGAGTACAAGAGGTTCCTGGACACCGATGACGGTGTGTCTCCCAGGGCTTTCCCAGGCACAGGCGGCCTGCTGGTGAGGGGCAACAGCAACGAGCACGACGAGCGAGGCTACAGCACCTCGCAGGCCGAGCCAGTTGACAGGATGGTGGACAAGCGGTTCAGGAAGGCTAAGCACATCAGTGATGCCATCGAGAAGCTGGAGCCCATCAGGGTCTACGGGGACAGGAGGCCGGCGGTTACCCTGGTTGGCTGGGGGAGCACCAAGGGCCCCGCCCTCGAGGCGCTGAGGCTGCTGAAGGAGGAGGGGGTCAAGGCCAGGTTCGTTCAGGTGGTCTTCGCTGAGCCATTCCCCGGCGGCCTAGATAAGTATCTGAAAGGGAACTGTATCCTCTTCGAGAACAACCGTTCAGCCCAGCTGGGGACCCTCATCAAGCTCAACACCGGGTACACATTCAAACACGTGGGGCTGAGGTACGACGGGCGCCCCTTCAACCCGGGGGAGATCAGGGACAGGGTGAAGGAGGTGCTGCGATGAGTCTAACCATGAGGGACCTGGAGACGGGGGCGGCCAACACCTGGTGCCCGGGCTGCGGCAACTTCGCCATACTCATGACCGTGAAGCAGGCCATCATCCAGCTGGGCCTGAGGCCTGAGGAGGTGGTGGCCGTCTCAGGGATCGGGTGCCACGGTAAGATCACCGACTACCTGAAGGTGAACACCCTGCACGTCATCCACGGCAGGGTGCTGCCCGCTGCCACCGCCATCAAGGTGGCCAACCACGGGCTCACAGTGCTGGGCTTCGCCGGGGACGGTGACGCCTTCAACATAGGCATGGGCCACTTCCCCCACGCGGCCCGCCGCAACGTGAACATGGCCTACATAGTGCACGACAACCTCATCTATGGTTTGACCACGGGCCAGACGAGCCCCACCAGCAGGCAGGGCTTCGTCACCAAGACTTCGCCTAGGGGCAGCCCCGAGCCCGGTGTGAACCCGCTGACCCAGGCCCTCACGGGTAACGCTTCGTTCGTGGCCCGCGCCTTCGCGGGGGAGCCCAAGCACATGACCGAGGTCCTGAAGCAGGCCATCAGGCACAGGGGTTTCGCCCTGGTGGACGTGCTCCAGCCCTGCGTGTCCTTCAACAGGGTGAACACCTACGATTTCTACAAGCAGCGGGTCTACAAGCTGGAGGACGAGGGCCACGACGTGGGCGACTTCAACGCCGCCTACAGGCGGGCCCTGGAGTGGGGTGACAGGATACCCATAGGCGTGTTCTACGTGGAAGAGAGACCTACCTTCGAGGAGAGCTTCCCGGCCCTGAGCGAAGGCCCTCTGGTTAAGCAGTCCGTGAAGCCCGACGTCTCAGGACTGCTGCGGGAGTTCATGTAGCTTTCCTTACCACATTTTATCTCTTTCCCCGCCATACTCTGGTTCATGAGTGAGGTCAGGCCTATAAGGAGCGAGGAGTTCGACGAGTACGCAAGGATGACCCTGGACGCCTATCCCGCCATGTTCCCCGCCATGAGTGAGGAGCAGAGGCAGGGCTGGGTGGAGCGGATGAGGAAGATCAACCAAGAGGATGAGGATGCGCCGGTAAAGTACTACGGCTGCTACCGCAGCGGCGCCATGGTGGGGGGCATGAGGCTCCACGACTTCTACATGACGGTCTACGA
>DATKWY010000183.1:0-4235 GCA_035529295.1 Candidatus Desulfaltia sp.
CGGGCTCAGGGTCCAGACCCAGATCGTCCAGGATGGCGGCAAGCCGGGTCCGGGTGCGCTCCCACCTGTTGAGGTCCTGGAGGGGCGGCTCCATGCCCTGGACCAGGTTCTCCCACTTCATGAGCCGCTCGCTCATGTTTATCAGGTGGACGGACTCCAGGTCCTGGAGGGCTCTGAGAAGGTCTTCCACGTGCTCCTCCATCACCATGACCCGAATTTTTTCCATCCTTGACGGCATGATGGAATGGAGGAGGCTCATAAATCCAAACTATGGGTCAGGTTATTTTAACATTTGCACGGCTTTTTCGGCTGATCTTTTAATCCGAAGTTCACCTTTTAGGTAAAACCCTGGGATGCGTGGCCCTCACGCCATTTTCCTTTTTATATTCCGAAAATGGGGTTAGCATAAGCCTTCTAACGCCATTCGGAGACCATTTATGTCCCTTTTTTAAGTGTAAATGTAAATTAACTAGCTCCATCTAGGGATTTTGGAGGATGTATGGCGTTCTCACTGGATGAGATCACAATAATCGTCATCAGCGTAGTCGCTGTGATATGGATCGTCTCCTCCTCCGTGAAGGTGGTAAAGGAGTACGAGAGGGCCATCATATTCAGGCTGGGCCGCCTCATAGGAGCCAAGGGGCCAGGGGTCTTCTTCAAGATACCATTTGTGGACACCTTCAGGCAGGTGGACCTGAGGGTGGTGACCTTCGACGTGCCCAACCAGCAGATCATCACAAGGGACAACATCACCGTGGACGTGGACGCCGTGGTCTACTACAGGGTCTCCGACCCGGTGAAGGCCGTGGTGAGCGTGGAGAACTACGTCAACGCGACGAACCTGCTGGGCCAGACTGCTCTCCGTGACACCATAGGCCAGGTGGAGCTGGATGACCTGCTGACTAAGCGAGAGTCCCTGGGCCAGAAGCTGACGGAGATACTGGACATACAGACGGACCCGTGGGGCATCAAAGTGACCAACGTGGCCATCAAGGACGTGTCCCTGCCCGACTCCATGCAGAGGGCTATAGCTAAGCAGGCGGAGGCGGAGAGGGAGAGGAGGAGCAGGATCATCATGGCCGACGGCGAGTTCGAGGCCGCCGCCAAGATGACCGACGCTGCCAAGCTGTACCAGGAGAACCCCGTAGCCATTAGGCTGAGGGAGTTACAGACCTTGACGGAGGTGGCCCGGGAGAAGAACCTGGTGGTGGTCACCCCCACCGCCCTGGGCTCAGACTACGCGACCCTCATCGGCTTGATGAAGAAGGAAGAAGCCAAGGCGAGATGAATAAGCAAAGGCAACTCCTGATTCCAATCATCATCCTTTTTCTATTCTTCATTCCACACGGTCTCGGAGAGCCGGGTCAGGTAGACAGGTACCTCCTCATTCGGCTGGAGGGCTTCATATCTGCGTCCACCGCGGAGATGGTGGCCGAGGGGATCAGCGGCGCCGAGGAGACAGGTGAGGCGGTGATCCTGCTACTGGACACACCAGGGGGCTCCATGGACGCCACCTTCAGGATCGTGGAGTCCGTGGAGCGCGCCGAGACCCCTGTGCTGGGCTACGTATATCCTAAAGGTGGCAGGGCCTGGTCCGCGGGCACCTACATACTTATGGCGACCCGGCTGGCCGCCATGGCCCCCAACACCATCATAGGCTCCTGCCAGCCCGTGGCCTACGACCCCCTGGGCGGCTCCAGGCCGATAAATGACTCCAAGCAGATCAACGCCCTCACCAAGTACCTGGCCGAGAGGGCCAGGGCCAACAACAGGAACGTGTCCGTGGCTGAGCGGTTCGTCTCGGAGAACCTGAACCTGAACGAGGCCGAGGCCCTGGAGCAGGGAGTCATAGAGTACGTGGCCGCGGACGTGGCCGCCCTTCTGGGGCAGCTGGACGGAGTGACGGTGGAGGCCGGCGGACGAACACTGACCCTGAGGGGCGCGGGGGCCTCTGTCAGGGATTGGAGCCCCAGCATCCGAGTCTCCTTCCTAGGCTTCCTCTCCGACCCGACTCTATCCTACCTTCTCTTCATAGTGGGCTTATACGGACTCATCTTAGGGCTCTACACCCCGGGGCTCGGGGCGGAGGCCGTGGGCGGCTTGATGCTTGTACTTGGCCTGGTGGGGCTGGGGGTCTTCGGCGTCAACCTGGGGGGCATGGTGCTGCTGGCCGCTGGAATCGTGCTCCTGGTGGCGGAGACCCAGATACCGGGCTTCGGCGCAGTGGGCGCCACTGGGGTGGCCTGCATGCTGCTAGGTAGTTTTCTGGTGTTCCCGGCTGACTGGATGGTTCAGGAGGCCTGGCTGAACTCCCTGTACACGGTGCTCATCGTAGTCCCTCTCATCACGGGGGGCTTCTTCGCCTTCGTCATCTACAAGGTGCTGGAGGCCAGGCGCAGAGCGCCCTACATGGTTGGGGCTGTGGGCGGCGTGGCTGAGGCCGTTAGCGACATGGATGCAGGTGGTGGAGGCTTCGTGCTCATGAAGGGGGAGACCTGGATGGCCAGAAGCCGGGCACCTGTGAGGCGGAGGGAGAGGGTCCGGGTGGTGGCCAAGGAGGGCCCCGTGCTGGTGGTCGAACCCTACGACGACCCTGCCTCAAGGGCGTAGGCTGTGTTCACGGGGCTGTGATGCAGAGCACTTTAATATTACATCTTTTTCACGAATATTGGTGAGCCTGTGTCGATTCTTAAGCGGAAGTTCATTTGCAGAGCCTGCGGCAAGACCTTCCAGTCCAAGGAGAGGCTGGAGAACCACAAGAAGACGCATAAGAAGGAGAAGTGAAGAGCCCGTCCTGAGCCCGTCGCCTAGCTGTTGAGGGCCCTTAACCTCTTCACTATGTTGGGGTGGGTGGAGAATAGCTCTCCCAGCCTGTCGAGGGCCGTGACCCTGCGGCCCATGATGCTCTGCACTAGATTATGGTCTGAGCCTATCCCGGCCTCATAGAGCTCGTAGGCGTCCTGGATAGCCCTGTCGGGGTCGGAGATGAAGAGGGCCTTGAAGCCGCTGGCCGAGGGACTCCCCACGCCCATGCTCTGGGCCCTGGCCGTGGAAGAAGTAATCTTTGCTAGTCCCGTGGACAGCTTCATTGCGCCGTCCTCCACCACCTTGGCGCTGTGCTGGTCGGCGTAGTACTCCCTGAGGCGGCTGAAGCCCATGTTGAAGAGGAGGAGCACGAAGTAGACCAGCATGGATACGCCCCCTATGAGGGCCGTGGCCCCCGAGTCCCTCCTGTCTCTGCCGCCGTAGAGGCGGCTGAAGAGGGTGGACCGGGCCAAGATGTAGAAGATGCTGGGGAGGAGGGACAGGAACATCATGGCCTGGACGTCCCTGTGCTTGATGTGGCCCAACTCGTGGCCTATCACGGCCTCCACCTCGTCCATGCTGAGGGCGCTGAGGAGGCCCTGGGTGACCGCCACGTGGCTCCCCGTGAGGGGTGAACCGTAGGCGAAGGCGTTGGGGAGGGCCATGCTGGAGTACATGAGCTTGGGCTTCTTTATCCCTGACCTGGCGGACAGGTCCTCCACCGCCTGGTGGAGGCGGGGGTTCTCCCCAGGCTCTATCTGCCGCGCCTTGTAGATGGCGTTGATAAGGTAGGGGGCCAGAAGCCACTGGCCGACGTTGAATATGGTTACCACGCCTACGAGGGTGTAGACGTTGAGCTCGCCCATCATGGATAGGACCATGCCGATGCCCAGGGTGGACACCGCTATTATGGCTGCCAGGGTCCCCAGCATGGAGAGCCTTAACCTGAGTAAACTCATGTTTTAACCACTTTTCCTTTGAAGACCCCGGAATATAAACTAGGTGATAGTTAAAAACGGAGGCACGCTCCGTTTGCCACTCTTTTTGAGGGCGTCTGACACCTCCAACTATATATTAAAATTTCAACGATTTTCCGGAGTGGAGCCGTTCAGAAAATATGGGGAAGAATAAACTTCATCTAAATAATGTTAAATATTTTGGATAGAACATCATATCAATGGGGAGGAACGTTTTTGGTTCATAAAGGAGTGGACGCCCTGGATGAGCGCATCCTCGCCGAGTACCAGAGGGATGCCGGCATCCAGTACGGCGCCCTGGCCGAGAGACTGGGCCTGCCCACGTCCACGGTGTTCAACAGGATAAAGAGGATGACCGAGGCTGGAGTCATCCAGAGGATAATGCCCATCATAGAGCCCTCCGCCCTGGGCTTCAACACCACGGCCTGGATACGGCTGGGGGTGGACCTGAAG
>DATKWY010000184.1:0-4207 GCA_035529295.1 Candidatus Desulfaltia sp.
TCGTCCGGCCACTCCAACCCGTAGCAGACATCGAAGGGCGCCCCAGTTGTTCGATGCTCCATTATTACACTGAGCTTATCCTCCACCTCATCAACTGATAAACCTGGAAATCCGGCGCTGGGTGCCGGCCCCGCAGGCACCCAGCCGTCCCACCTGGCGGCCCGCCTCAGAGCCCCGGGGCTGGAGCCGCCGATCCAGACGGGTATCCTGGGCCTCTGTAGCGGGTTTGGCTGGAAAGTGACTTCACTCACATTGTAGTATATACCCTTGTAGTTCACCTGTTCACCCGACCAGAGGGCCGTTATGACCTCCAGGGCCTCGTCCGTCATCTCCCCTAGGGTCACGTAGTCCGAGGGCAAGGCGAATCCGCTGAACTCGGGGCCGGCGTCTCCCCCCTCGCCAGCGCCGCCAAGCCCGACCCCTAGAATCACCCTTCCCCCTGAGAGGTGGTCCAGGGTGGACAGCTGCTTGGCCAGGTTCTGGGGCATCCTTCTGGGTATGGGAGTTACATTAGTTCCCAGCATGACCCGTTCTGTGAGGCTAGACGCCGCGGCTAGCACGGTCCAGGGCTCAGCCACTGGGGTCACCCAGGGGAAGAACAGGTGGTCCCACAGGAACACTCCGTCCCAGCCCGCCTTATCGGCCTCCACGGCGAGCCTCAGCAGGAACCGGGCGCAGTCCTGTACGCTCTTATCTTCCTCTGACCAGGCCGTGATGACTTGGAGTCCATACTTCATGATGAATCCCTTTTACTCCCATGCTATTTAGAATATTTTACGCGAAACACCGCAACAATGTGGCCGGAGACCTTCAACAATCCACAAACGCGTTACAGAATAACGCAGAGGTCAGCGAGCTTCAACTTTTCCACTCAATTCATAACTTAAATACCGTCCCGGTCAAGGCTTATGGGTTGAACACCGTCGGCCTCATAGTCAACCCAGTCGCCGGGATAGGCGGAGCCGTGGGCCTCAAGGGCAGCGACGGCGAGGAGACCCAGCGCAGGGCGCGGGAATTGGGCGCGGTGCCCCCCGCCCCGGGTAGAGCCACAGCAGCCCTCAGGGCCCTCAAGGCGGCGATGCCGGAGGTAAAGGTCGTCACCTACCCGGGGCCCATGGGTGAGGACCCGAGCAGGGAGGTCGGAATTGAGCCGGTGGTCCTAGGCGAAGTAGGGGGCGTCACGACTGCTGAGGACACCAGGAGGGCGGCCCTTGACCTCCAGGAGGCGGGCGTTGATCTGATCCTTTTCGTGGGTGGAGACGGCACAGCCAGGGACATTCACCGGGCCGTAGACTCCAGGATACCCGTTCTTGGCGTGCCCTCGGGCGTAAAGATACACTCGGGGGTGT
Organism: Candidatus Desulfaltia sp.; assembly: GCA_035529295.1. Lineage (GTDB taxonomy): Archaea > Thermoproteota > Bathyarchaeia > TCS64 > TCS64 > RBG-16-57-9. The sequence goes on from DATKWY010000184.1 coordinate 1,350, forward strand.
TCGCCGTCAACCCCGGATCGGCGGGCAGCTTAGCGGCCCTATACCTCCGAGGCGACGCGCCTCTGAGGGACGCCGAGGTCATGGATATAGATGAGGAGGCCTTCAGGCGCAACCAGCTGTCGGCCAGCCTCTACGGATACCTGAGGGTCCCCTACTCGCCGCGGCATCTTCAGGGCAGCAAGGAGGGGGCCGGCCACCAGGAGGTGTTCACGTTGGAGGCCATCGCCGCGGATGTGGTGGAGCACATGGAGCCTGGCGTCCTGTACATCCTGGGGCCGGGCTCAACCACGGCGCCCATAGCCGGGAAGCTGGGCCTCGAGAAGACGCTCCTTGGCGTGGACGCGGTCCTTGGCGGCGAGATGGTGGCAAGTGATGCATCTGAGGAGACCCTCCTAGGGCTCCTAAAGGGGCGAAGAGGCGCCGTGGTCCTGTCCGTGATCGGGGGCCAAGGCTTCATACTGGGCAGGGGCAACCAGCAAATAAGCCCTAGAGTCATCCGTCAGGTGGGCAAGGAGAACATCATAATCGTGGCTACACCTGAGAAGCTGGCCTCGCTCAGGGGCCAGCCTCTGAGGGTGGACACCGGGGACCCGGTCCTTGACGAGGAGTTGAAGGGCTACTACAGGGTGGTGACGGGGTACGGCAGGAGAACCATCATCAGAGTCTGTTAGGCTGGGCGGCCCCATCGGGGACCTGGTGGAGGGCTACAGGGCCTCCAGGCACCCCTACAATGAGACTGGGGCCGAGATATACAGGCTCACCCACCCGGAGAAGCCGAGCCTGTACTTGAAGGTCTACAGGAACACGGGGTTCAGCCTCAGGCGGGAGTACGATGTCCTCAAGTGGATCGGGGTCCGGCTGCCATCGCCTGAGCCCCTCTTCTACATGTTCTCGGAGGGCGTGGAGTACCAGCTGACAAGTGAGGTGCCCGGCACCCCCGCCTACCAGGTGCAGCCCGAGGAGAGGGAGGACGCTGTGCGGGTTCTGGCCTTCACACTCAAGTGCATCCACGAGCTTGAGACGGATGCCTGCCCCCACACTAACACCATAGAGGACCGTGTCACAGCCCTCAAGCCTATATTAAACAAGAAAGATAGGAAGAAACTGGATGAGCTCCTCAAATATACCCCGGTTGAGGAGCTGGCCTTCACCCACGGCGACTACTGCCTACCCAACGTGATCACCCTGGGTCCCCGCCTCAGCGGAGTAATAGACTGGGACCACGCCGGCCTGGCGGACCCATACGTGGACCTAGCTTCCTGCCTCTGGAGCCTCAAATACAACTACGGTGAACGCGACTCCAAGGAGAGGTGGATACCCCTCTTCCTGGAGGTCTACGGCCTGGACGCTCTGGACGACGAGAAGCTGGGCTTCTACACGGAGCTCATGGCGCGGGAGTAGCTACCTGGGCTTGTAGGGGCCCAGGTACTCCTCTTGGAGGATGTTTCCGCCGTCGATGACTATCTCGCTGCCTGTCAGGTAGCTGGACTCGTCCGAGGCCAGGAAGAGAACCAGGTTGCCCACATCCTCAGGGCTGCCCTGCCGCCCCACCGGTATCTTGTAGCCGAACTCCCGCATCTTCTCATCGGCGTCCTCGTCGCCGCTGCTGCCTCTGAGGCCGAAGGCGCCTGGGCTGTAGATGTAGCCTGGGAGGATGGTGTTCACGTTGATGCCGCTCTGAGCCGTTTCCAGGGCCAGGGCCTTGGTGAAGCCTACGACCGCCGCCTTGGTGGCCCCGTAGGCCGTCTGGCCTCCGCCGGGTGCGCCCACCATGGGGCCCGTGACGCTGCTCATGTTGATGATCTTGCCATACCTGCGCTCCAACATGCCGGGGAGGACGGCCCTGGCGCACCTGAACATGCCGAACACGTTTATCTCGAACATCCTGTGGAGGAACTCCTCGTCCATCTCCACGAGCCTCCGCCGAGGGTATATGCCCGCGTTGTTCACCAGGATGTCCACCCTTCCGTGGCTTCTCTCGATGTCTGCCATGACCTCAGTCACCTGATCGGGGTCGGTGACGTCCATGACCCTGCTCTCAGCCTTAAAACCCTCAGAGGCTATCGTCTTGGCCGTCTCCTCTACCTTCGAAGAAACATCGGTCAGGACCACGGTTGCCCCGTTCCTCGCCAGCACCCGGCTGATGCCGGCCCCGATGCCCTGCATAGCGCCGGTCACCACAGCAACTTTACCCTCAAGTCTCATCGTTTTTCACCCCTCTTCCTCTTGTAGGCCCTCCAGCTCATGGCCCACCTCTCCGGGTCGTCGAAGCCGCCGTCCAAAGTTACATGGTTGCTGCTCCTGTGGGGGGCCGTCTTAACCAGCTCCGGGTCCGAGTAAGCCTCCTCTATGACAGTCCTCAGGGCCTCAACCCAGTAGTCTATGTCCGCCTTGCTGTAGGTCTCGCAGGGCTCAGGGGTGAAGGGCTCAGGCACCAGCCACGGGTGGTGGCTGGTGAACATGCTCTGCACGCCGTAGTCGATGAGCCTGTTGTTCACCTCGTGTACCCCGACGCCTGTCTCCTCCTTGAGCCTCTCCAGGCTCCACCTGGCCTGGTCAAGCCGCCTGCCGCCGAAGGGCAGCGTGACTCCCCTTATCTGCTTCACCTTCTCCACCAGGTACTGGTTGTTGATCATGCTGACCTCGGCCGCCTCCCTCAAGCCCTCAGCGCCCATGGCCATACTCCATGCGTAGCTGCGCACCACTGCTTGGAGGTTGCCCATAAAGTCCCTGACCTTGCCTATGCTCAGGGGCCTGTTGTAGTCCAGGTGGTAGAGGCCGTCCCTCTTCACGATGACGGGCACAGGCAGGTAAGGCTCCAGCGCCTCTGTGACGCCCACGGCGGCTGACCCTGGGCC
>DATKWY010000185.1:0-2941 GCA_035529295.1 Candidatus Desulfaltia sp.
TTCACCTGGGCCACGTCAACCCCCATCTGGAGGCTCAGAGTGTGCGCCGTTACGTCGTAGGGCACAACTGGTGGCTGGTCCGGGCTGTCCCTCAGGTCGGGGTACACCTGCTTCTCTAGAAGAGCCTTGGCGAAGCAGCCGTAGGGCTGGGCGTAGAGGATGACGTGGCTCCCGGCGGGGTACTCGACGCCGTCAGCCGTGAACGGCTTCGCCGCCCGGTGCACATCCACGTCGCCCACCCTCATGACCCTGAGGAGCTCCGCGGCCGCACCAGGGTCGCGCTGCTTCGCCGGTACAATGAAGGCGTAGGGGCCGCCCGAGGGGCTTACTGCCCTCCTCCCCATGTCAAGGGTGCCCCTGAGCCACCGGCTCCTGAACTTGGCCGCCGTCTGTAGGCAGGTCCAAGCCACCGTGAGCTCGTAGTCTATGATGTCACGCAGCGTCCAGCGGCCCCCCTTCCATGGGAGCGGGTGGTTCCACCTAGCCTCCTTCGGATTGAAGCCCCGGTCAGGCTTCAGCTCCTCGGGCTTGACCTCTATCGGGGTCGCGATCTTGACGCTGGCGGCCTCGCTCAGTATCCTGATGCCGCCGTGGTAGTGCTGGTAGGCGCGGGCCGGGGTCCAGGCGTCGAAAACCCAGTTGGTGGCCACGCCCCTCTTCCCCTCCCGGGCCAGGGCGTCGGCCATGCTGATGCCCATGAGGTTGACGCCGCTTGTTAGGATTGGGTCCACGTTGGGCTCGTAGGGGTCCGTGAAGGGGGGCACGTAGTACCGGGGGCCCTTGCTGCCCATCTGGTGGATGTCGTACACTATCTGGGGGTGCCACCTGTTATGGATATGCTCAACGGTTAGCTGCGTCTCCTTCAATGTGAACATGTACCAGTCCCGGTTGTTGTCGTGGCCCGCGTACTTGTGGTAAACGTAGGGCGGGCTGGTGCCCTCGTACTCGGTGTCCAGGTACCTCCTGTACCAGTCCACCACCAGCCTGTTGCCGTCGGGGTTCAGGCTGGGGACGAAGAGGAAAATGACGTTCTCCAGGACCTCCGCTACCTCTGGGCTGTCCTCCGTGGCAAGCCTGTGGATGAGCTCCATGCTCATCTGGCTGCCCCCCACCTCGGTGCTGTGGATGCTGCAGGTGATGAGAGCCACCGTCTTGCCCTTCTCCACCAGCTCCGCGGCCTCGACGTCTGTGAGCCCCTCTGGGTTGCTCAGCCTGAGCTGTACCTGCCTGAGCTCCTCCAGACGCCCCAGGTTCTCAGGTGACGACACGGTTGCATAGATGAAGGGGTTACCCTCCGTGGTCTTACCTGCCTCCTCCACAATGACCCGGGGGGAGGCCTCAGCCACTTTCATGAAGTACTCCACGATCTCGGGCCAGTCGGCCAGCTTCCTGTCGGTGCCGACGTGGTAGCCGAGATGCTCGTGGGGTGACGGAACACCTTTCGATGACATGAGAAAATAATCAGTTTACACCTAGTTAAGTTAAACGAATAAGCTAAAGAGGATGAGCCGCTTAACTTGAAGGAATGGAGCAGACACCGCCCCAGGAGCCCGCCAAGCCCAAGCAGCCCAACATCAACGACTATGTGGCCGGCGCCATGCTGGCCAACGGCGTCGTCTGGGTGTGGATGCAGACTCTACCTATCTTCATCAAGAGCACGGACCAGTTGATCGTGGCCGCCATCGCCGAGTTCAGCTGGGTGATCTTCATCTTCGGGGGCTACATCTCGTCCAGACAGGTGTGTAAGCGGGCCGACGAGAAGCACTTGCTGGTGGGGCTGAAGCTGGCCGTCGTCTCCTGGGTCATGGGCATCTTCATCATGTTCACCCTTGCCCCCATGCCGGACGCCAGGCTCATGGTGGCCCTCCTCATATGCTTCGCGGCCGGCGGAGTACTCGGGGGCTACATGACCGTCAGGGCCCGCCTCAGGAAGCGCCGGCAGGCAAGCTCTTAAAAACCCTGCTCCTCTGTAAGGTCATAGCCAAGTGTAGAAGACATGTTCTTGGACGAAGAGGTCACCGCCGAGGAGGAGGCCAAGGTCATAGAGTGGACGGCCCGCGAGTTCCACAAGTACGGGCTCGAGACAGCGGGCATCCTGTTCCTGGAGAGCGGTAAGCCCCTCGCCTTCATCGGCAGCCAGATAGGCTCGGTGTTCGTCATGCCCTTCCTCCCCTTCTTCGGCGACAGCGCCTACACCAAGGGGGATAAGTTCTTCAAGGTCTTCCAGAAGCGCGACAACTTGGAGAAGCTCATCAAGAGGCTGGAGGAGCTGTCCGAGAATGGGCTTATCAACGAAGGCAAAGAGAAGGGGGGAGAGGGGGAGAAAGAGAGGGAGACAAAAGCCAGAGAAGAAAAGAAAGGTTGGAGAAGGTATCTTCCCTTCTAGTACATTATGAAGGGTTGTGTGAACGTAGTTATTGATTATCCTCGATGTATCTGAAGTGTAAAAATGTCACTCTTAGTTCAAGAGAGTAACCAAAGGACCACCACATGTGATTACGATTTTTACTAATATAATCATCAGAGAAGGTATGAAAAGCCTACAGCTTTCATTATTACAGGTATAATCTTATCCCTAAAATATCAGGAAACACAATAACTGGAAATAAGTATTATATATATAGAATAGAGATCAATTAACAAGTCTATCATTCATTGGGCAGCGTCACCGTGACTCAGCTTAGAGTACACCACGAACTGTCCGGTGGATAGGCGAAGAAAAACGGAAGGAAAAACAATGGCAATAATAGTAACAGGACGATTAATGACATTCATACTGCTGATTCTAACGTTCGCTTTAATGTACTACTACATGTACATGGGCAAACAGGGAAAGACATACAAGATTCGAACACTGCCAGCCATACAGGCCATCCCGGAGGCCGTTGGAAGGGCCGCCGAGATGGGCCAGCCAGTGATGTGGACGCCCGGTATCGCCGGC
>DATKWY010000186.1:0-4345 GCA_035529295.1 Candidatus Desulfaltia sp.
TACCCCAGGTGGTTGAGCACCATCTCCAACGGCTTTAGGTCGGTGCCCGGGTCCACGAACATGTTGGACTTCAGCCTGTCCCAGGGGTCGCTGTGCCCCAGCCATGACGCCGAGACGTCTACCCTGAAGGGCCTCGCCTTATCGCTGGGCCTCCAGTAGGTGACGGCCACGCCCGGGCACTTGAAGAACCCTTCGAGGGCCTTGATCATGGGGTCGGCCTTCAGGTCCCCCACGTTGTTCCTGATTCTTTTGTAGAGGTCGGGGGTGCCCGTGTCCCTGCCATAGTAGATGGAGGGGGCCAGCAGCAGCGGCTGGGTGTAGCCTTCACCCTTCGCCACCTCGTTGACCAGAGCCGTGTCGCAGAGGGGCCTCCTCTCCAGAAAGACCTCCGCCTGGGCCCGCTTGTCTGGGGGCCACTGCTCCGCCTTTAGTCTGAGGCTTAGGGGGCTGGACGCCTCCTTCACGTCGGCCCCCATCCACCCTAACCCTGCGTCCAACACGGCCTTCCTCATCAAAGCCATGTACATGTAGAATACGGTGGAATCCTTTGTGACACCCACAAGGGGGAACCCGTGGTCCCTGGCAAGGCACCTGAGCCCCGTGATGGCGTCGAAGAGCTCCGTGAGAAGCTCACCATGATGAAGGTACTCCCTGACGGCGTAGGGGAACCTTCCGAAGTACAGGGACCCGTCCATGAGTACCACGGGAAGGCCCCCCTGCTCCAGAACCCTGGAGGCCGCCTGGTGCGCCACCCTGTACTCTGTGATCATCCTGACGTAGCCCGGTATGAAGCCTCGGTCCCTGTCGTCGAAGACCTCTCCCACGTATATCTTCACGTCCTTGGCGACGGGGTGCTGGCGGCCGGGCCAGTGGGTGAGGGCGCAGGCGCGGCCCACGGACACGAAGTCCCCGTAGGCGAAGCTGCTGAACTGGACTCCCCCGTCCACGGACACCAGGGCCCCCTCCCTGCCTTCCGGGTCGGGGCTGAACCCGCGCCACCTACGCTTAACTTCCTCAGCAAGAAGGGGCGGCCCCTCTGGCGCCTCCTCCTTCTCTAAACCGACGGCCACGCGTTCAAGCTCGTCGTAGAACTCGTCGAAGAACAGGTCCCTTATCCGCGACAAAACTGGGCCACCACACAGGTGCAGCGGCAGCCCCCCCGCCGTTCACGGGTTGACGACGCGCAGACTCGCACTACCCTCCTCCGCCCCGTGATCCCGCGAGCGCCAAACGTTCGGACTTAGGTTGCTCCCTCCCGGGCCTGGCCAGGTTCGCCCGTCGAGTGCCCGCCTACACCCCTACGAGTGCAGGCGGGGCAGCCGCCGGCCCCGCGGGGCAGGACATCGACGGAGGGCGATGCGCCTTACGCGCCGCGCCCCCGATCCCATTGAAGGTTACTGACCCCTCTTGTAGCCCGTTAGAGGCGTGGGGGCAGGGCTAGCTCCCCGGTCCTACCTACCGCTGCACCTATCCCTAAACCCGCGTCGGTTTAAACGTTGCGAGTCGCCACGAAACTTTATATTGTCGGCTGGGCCCTCATGCTGAACCATATCGAGGCGCAGTGTGGGATGTCTGAACCATCGCAGGCCCAGAAGGTGAACTATTACCTGATTGTGCTGTCCATGGTCTCCATGTTCGTCACCACCAGCACCATCTACATGGTGCTGCCGGTCTTCTTCGAGGACCACGGCATGAGTGGGACGCAGGTGGGGCTGCTCATATCCGTGGGCACCTTCGCCGGCATCATAAGCAGCGTCATCGCGGGCAAGTACAGTGACAGCCACGGCAGGAAGCCCATACTCTTGGGGGGCGTCCTCATCTACGCCGTGGTCTTCTTCCTGTTCGCCTTCGCGGGCAAGGACTTCACCACCTTCGCCGTCCTGAGGTTCATAGAGGGCTTCGCCTTCTACATGACTCCGGTGGCCATAACCACCATGGTGGCGGACATCTTCCCCTCCAGGCAGAGGGGGAAGGCCATGGCCATGTACACCATGTCCAACGGCGTTGGCCAACTCATCGGGCCCCTCGTCGCGGGTTTCCTGCTCGCCCAGTACACCTTCTACGAGTACTTCCTATTCTGCGGCGTCTTCGTGTCCATAAGCGCCGTGATGATATTCCTGCTGGTGAAGGAGACGCGCCCCGACTCGGTGGCCGAGCACCAGAGGTCCAGAGCCGGGCACGGCGTCAACCTGAAGACCCTGGGCTCCGACATCAGGAGCCTCGGCAGATACGTCGCCATATTCCTGGTAGCCATCCTGTTCTACAGGACGGGTAACACCATGGTGAACCCCCTGCTGAGCAGCTACCTTAAGAACGACCTGGGCTTCGACATGGGCAGCATCAGCTACCTCTTCGCCATCAGGGCCCTCATGACCCTCATATTCGCCCCAGTGGTGGGGTACCTCCTGGACAGGGTCGGCCGGAAACCCGTGTTCCTCGGCGGCATAGTGCTCCTAGTAGTCACTATGCTGGGCTACACCCAGGTGAGGGCCTTCGAGCACGTCCTCCTCATCAGGGCCCTGGAGAGCATCAGCAACGCCGTGCTTCAGACTAGCACCCGGACCTACGCCGCCGACCTCATGAGGCCCGAGATACGGGGCTTCGGCATGGGCCTCTACATGACCATCGTGGACGAGAGCAGCACCATGGGCGCCATCCTCAGCGGATGGATCAAGGAAACCCAGGGCTTCGGCGTCATCTTCCTCATAGGCGCGGCCACAGCGGCCATCTGCTTCGTAATAACCCTACTGGGCGTCCCAGAGCCCAACAAACTGGAGCACAACACGGAGAAACCCGAGGAGCTCAAAACAGGGCCCAAGGTCCCTTAAAGCCCGCCAGACCCCGGCGGGATACAACGCCGCCTCCAAACTTGCATCAGTTAATCCCAAAACCGCAACGAACCCCACGTCCCACCCAGTAGAGGCCATCCGCCCTATGCGTAAAACCGCGGCGACGACTACACTCCACGGACATCCTCCGCCGCCGCCCAGAAACCCGTAAAAAGCCTCCAAAACACGAAACAAGCTTAAAAACGGGGAATCGTGATGGCGGCGACGGTACCCCCCCTCCCCCCCACGCGCACGCGACGAGAAACACCAAACCACAGAAAACCCTAGATGGGCACCCACCCGAAGGTCGCCAAACTCAGCCCCAGGTTCATCAATATCAAGGATATGAACCCATAAGAGGCCGCACTCTGAAGAAACGCCCCATTCCTCATGGAGCCGGTGAAGGTACGCCACATCTGCCCCCCGTCCAAAGGCCCAATGGGCAACATGTTCATCATGGCCAGGTTGATGGAGATGAAGTAAAGCCAGTTCAGGAACACCAACAACTGCACGGGCAGGACACGCCCAAAGGCTATAAACACGGGGATGGTGAGCAGCCCCGTCAACAGGTTAATCATGCTGCCTATGGCGAAGACCCGCATCCTGCTCATGACGCTGGCCCTCTCCATGCCCTCCTCATCCGGCTCCACCGCGCCCCCGAAGGTCACCACCGCCAACATGAGGGCCGACGACTTCACAGGGATGCCCTCCACCACACACATGAGGCCGTGGCCGATCTCGTGGGTGAGGATTATGATCCCCGCCCCCAATAGAAACCAGGGTAGGCTGCTCACGCTTATGGTGACCCCGGGGATGAGGGGCTGCACCGGCGACGCCTGCTCAGGCCTGAAGACGAAATTCCACAGGTTCCTGCTCAATATATATGTGAGGAAGGTGGCCTGCCCGACGCTGGCAGCTATCCCGATGTTACCCAGGACCCGCCAGAAGCCCGGATTCAACTCGGCGATCCTCTTGATGAGGTCGTTCAGCTTCGTGGACTTGTACAGCGCATAATAAGGCTGGACATCCCACCCCCTCTCATCCAGCTTCATCTTCTTAGCCAGGAAGTAGAATAGGAACCAAGCAACGACGATGAAGACGAGGGTAAGTGTCTGCTCCGAGGCCATGCAGCATATGTGGACGAGGCTTAAAATATAAGGCGACCGCCCCCAGTTCTACGTGACCCCTCCATGAACGGCGTAGAAGTCACCTACACTGAAGCCCACTGGACCCTCCTGAAAGATCTACGAGCGGAAGCAGGCCACATGATGAAGCCCCTGGTGAAGGCCCACGTGGAGCCCCTGGTCTACGGAAGCATCGCCAGGGGCGACGTGACCAGCGGAAGCGACATAGACATATTCCTACCCTCGCCCCCAGCCCCAGCCATAGTCGAAGCCGCCCTAGAGAGGCACGGCGTACGGATAAACAGCAGAGAGATCATCCAGGCGACGCCCAGCTACGCGGCCAAGGCGTACCTCTACACGGACGACAGACGCGGCTACAGCTACCCACTGGTG
>DATKWY010000187.1:0-8108 GCA_035529295.1 Candidatus Desulfaltia sp.
GAGGGTCAGATTCTTGAAATAAAGAATGCCTACATCAAACTCTTCCGAGGGTCGATGCAGCTGAACCTCGGTCGCGAAAGCAGCTACGAGTCCCTTGAGGAGGCACCCTTCGAGGAAGTGAAAATCGAGAACAACCTCTCAGGCAAGATCTAAGAGCGGGACAGTGGCTAGCGCCGCCCATTCAGAAGCAGAAGGAGATACTGAGGGTATACGAATAAGGTGTCTCACCCAGCGATAAAGGAACTGGTTCTAGACGTCCTCAAGCCCCACTCCCCGTCCCTGCCAGAATTCGCTACTTACCTTTGCAATCTTGAATACGTGGATGTTGTGGATATCAGTCTAGTTGAGATGAACGAGCAGACCGATAGCCTCAAGGTGGTTATACATGGCGAAGGCATAGACTTCGATGGGATGAAGGACTATATGGGTAAGTACGGAGCCTCCATCCACAGCGTAGACAACATAATCGTCAAGGTGAAAGAGGAGTAACTCCTTGAAAAATATTTAAAACACCTTTTTTAATGCCGGCTTAGTTCCAGGCGTGTGTCTTGAAAGAAAATAGAGTTTTAAGTAACCTGAAGTTGAATATGCTATTCTTTTCATCTTTGGTTTCTGTCTTGTTTATTTGAACGAACCCAGGGCATGTGGTGCGGGGGGTGGGGATCGAACCCACGCAGGACTAGTCCATTAGGGCCTGAACCTAACCCCTTTGGCCACTCGGGAACCCCCGCACAACAAGGAAAGGGGATAGCCTAAAGAGACTTCAAAAACTCCCTATAAGCCTTCGCATCCATCAGCTTACCCAGATCCGCGTCCAGGCTACTGGCCTCAATCTTGGCGATCCAGCCCTCACCATAGGGATCATCGTTGATCAGTTCAGGGCTGTCCAGGAGGCCGTCGTTAACCTCAACCACCTTACCGCCCACCGGGCTATACATGTCGCTGACGGCCTTAACGGACTCCACCGCCCCTATGGCCTCACGCATGGCAACCTCTGCACCCACAGAGGGCAGCTCCACGTAAACTATCTCGTGAAGCTGCTTCTGGGCATAGTCGTCAACCCCCACGGCGACCAGGTTGCCGTCCAGCTTTTTAGCCCACTCGTGCTCCTTGGTATAGTAGAGCCCATCCAATACATTGTATTCGTCGGTCACTTCTTATCCCTCTTCCAACCGTACACGGTTTCATCATAGAAGGGCCGGTGCTTAACAACTTTTCCCTTCACCAGGTTCTTCCTGATCTTCACCTGCAGCTCCGTCCCAATCTCGCTGAACCCTGGGGGCACGAACGCCATGGCTATGCCCACGTCCAACGTGGGGCTAAGGCCACCGCTGGTGACGACCCCTATCTCATTCCCCTCAAGGTCCAGTACATCGTAACCGTGCCTTGGGATACCCCTCTCCTCCAGCATGACCCCCACCAGGGTCTTGGAGACACCCTCGTTCTTGATCGTCTGCAGCGCCCGCTGCCCCACGAAGTACCCGGGCTTCTTGAACTTCACGGTCCACCTGAGCCCCGCCTCCAGGGGGTTGATGCTCTCATCGATGTCGTTACCGTACAGCCACAGGCCCGCCTCCAGCCTCAGGCTGTCCCTGGCGCCCAGACCACAAGGAACCGCCCCGGCGCCCACCAGGTCGTTCCATATCTTCATCGCCTTGTCCGGCTTCTCCGCGGGGCATTCCAGCACGAAGACCTCGAAGCCGTCCTCACCCGTGTATCCCGTCCTGGCAGCCAGACATTTCTCGCCGCTGACGGTCACCTCGCCGATGTTGAAACGCTTTATACCGCTGAGGTCCCCCTCAGTGATCTTCTGGAGGGTCTCCTCCGCCTTGGGCCCCTGGACGGCGATCATGGCCACCTTGTCGCTGACATCCGTCAGCTTCACCTGGAAGTCCTTGCTGTTCTTCTTCATCCACTTGAAGTCCTTGTCCCTGTTGCTGGCGTTGTAGACGACCAGGAACCTCTCAGGGGTGAACTTGTAGAGGATGAGGTCATCCACGATGCCGCCCGCGGGCTTACACATCACCGTGTATAGACCCCCAAAGGGCTCCAGCTTACCCACGTCGTTGGTGACCAGGTAGTTGAGGAACTTCACAGTGTCCGGCCCCTCAGCCCACGTCCTTCCCATGTGGCTAGTATCAAAGATACCACAGGCCTCACGCACAGCCTTGTGCTCCGCCTGAATGCCTTCATACCACACGGGCATGGCGAACCCGCCAAAATCCACGACGTTGCCGTGCTCCGCGTGGTAACCATAAATATGAGTCTTTTTCAGCTCCAACTCTTATACCGCCTAAGAATCACCCATAACCAAGTTAAAACTATTATCCGTGGGCGCCTAAGGACACGGCTTCACCTTGACTGCGTCCGTGTCGAAGGACAGGTCCTTGCCACACTTGGGGCACCTGCCCTCAAACTTCTTCATAACATCCTGGGGAGACTTCAAAAGATCACCCTCGTACAGAACCTCCCCACACTCCCTACAACATATTCTCTGCGGCACTACAACCCCTCGGCTCTAGTAGGTACCGAGCCTCCGTTTATAAACTTCATGCCACGTTGACACAGGAAAAAGGATTATATCCCAAGCCACAGTAAATGGGGCAGGAGGCAGACGCCATGTCCAAGAAACGCTCAAGCAGAAGGAACCCTATCAAAGACTTCAGGATACCGTCAAACCTACTAACCTGGAGCATAGTCATCTTCTCCCTGTTCATATTGAGCGGCGGCATCTACAACATCCTGGAGAGCCCGCCCCCCTTCATCCCTTACGGAAACAGGTACCTGACCCTTCACCCGTACCTCAGCGACCAGACGGTCTACGAGAGCATCTTCGTATTCCTCTCCAACGCCGCAGTGTTCCTGGGCCTGTGGATCAGCTACCGCAGTACCCAGGTAGCCTACGACAGGTCCAAGGCCAACAGGTACCTCCTGTTCGGAATAGGGTTAACCCTAGCAGGCATCTCAGGGAGCTACCTCATCATCGAGATGAAGAAGGCCGTCCTGGGCTAAACGAAACTGTTTAGTGTCCACGGGGACCAATCATCCCTGATCAGTTTGACTCGAATAGGGTTCATAGGATTAGGCCTCATGGGGACCGGTATGAGCAAGAACCTGGTCAAGGCCGGGCACCAGGTCACCGTGTGGAACCGGACGGAGTCCAAGATGAAGCCGGTCGTGGAGGCCGGAGCCAAGCCGGCGAAGAGCCCCAAGGACGTAGCCAAGAGCAGCGACGTGGTCATCACCATGGTCACTGACAGCAGCGACGTTGAGGATGTGCTCCTAGGCCCCAGCGGCGCCATCCACGGCGCCAAGAAGGGCGACATCTTCATGGACATGAGCACCATAAGCCCCATAGCCACCAAGACCATAGCCGCCAAGCTCGCCGAGAAAGGCGTGGAGATGCTGGACGCCCCCGTCAGCGGCGGCGTCATAGGCGCCAACAACGGCACGCTCAGCATCATGGTGGGCGGCAAGAAGGAGGTCTACGACAAGTGCCTGCCCATACTCCAGGCCATGGGTAAGACCATCACCTACATCGGCGGAAACGGCGACGGCCAGGTGTGCAAAGCCGTCAACCAGATACTGGTAGGCACCACCATGCTGGGCGTAGCCGAGGCGCTGGTCTTCGCCGCCAAGGCAGGGGTGGACGTGGAGAGGGTCCATGCCGCGGTGAGCGGAGGAGCCGCCGGCAGCTGGCAGCTTACCAACAACGGTGAGAGGGTGCTGAAGGGTGACCACGAGCCAGGGTTCAAGATAAAGGACTACATGAAGGATCTGGGCATCATCATGGACACCGCCGCCGTCAACAAGATGCCGCTACCTGCCACGAGCCTCGTGCACCAGATGTTCAGGCACTGTGACGCCATGGGCATGAGGGACAAGGGGACCCAGGCCGTCGTGGTGGCAGTGGAGAAGCTGGCCAACAAGAAGCTCACAGAATAAAACCTCTTTTTTAAACAAGCTGGCGACATGCAACTCGTACTTTTCTGGAGGTTTTGAGAATGGTCCCGCCCGCGGGAGTTGAACCTGCAACCCTCCGGTGTCTGCTCATGGCCTGAACGCCACCGCCCCGCGGGGCGACGACTACAGCCGGATGCTCTGCCATTGAGCTAGGGCGGGACTCCGAGAAACATGGCAACTACGATAATTTAAGCGATTTGGTCACCCGCACCTGCCCATGAAGCCCTGATCCATAGGGGCTGGTAGGGTTTAGCATTCCATAAACGATATCATAATTGGCTCATAGGTTTGAGCGGTGCCGTGCCCCGTGTCAATTAGCGTAGAGGATGTAATGATCACAGACGTGATCACCATCAAACCCGACTACCCAGTAAAGTACGCTGACAGCCTCATGAAGTACTTCAGCATAGGCTGCTTAGTGGTGGTGGATGAAGGTCTTCCCGTAGGCATCCTCACGGACAACGACATAGTTAGAAGGGTGTACATGATGAAGCATGATCCTCACCTCCTCCTGGTGAGAGAGGTTATGTCAACGCCCCTCATCTGGGTGACTCCCAGTACGCCCCTACTCGAGGCCACGGAGATAATGATGGAGAAGAACATCCGAAGGCTGCCGGTTATCGGCAACCTGTCCTCGGGCCCTGTGCTGCTGGGCCTCCTGTCACGGATCCAGTTGGCCCAGGAAAAAGAGGAGGCTGGGGTAAAGGCTAAGAAGTAGCCTAATTAGTTGAAAGTTTTAGGTATATTTTCCTTGTATGGGGGCCCTATAATCCCCTTCTCGGTGATGAAACCAGTGATGTACTTGGCTGGAGTAACGTCGAAGCTGGGGTTCCTAGCCAGAGCCCCCTCCGCTGTGATCATAACCCACGTGTATTTTCCGTCCTCTCCCCTGCCCCACACTCGCGTCACCTCCTCTGGGCTCCTCTCCTCGATCTCGATGGAGTCCCCCGTCGACGATCTGAGGTCGAAGGTCATCTCCGGGGCAGCCACATAGAAAGGCACACCGTTCTCGTGGGCCACCACCGCCTTCTCGTAGGTGCCTATCTTGTTGGCCACGTCCCCGTTGGCTGCCACCCTGTCGGCCCCCACGATGACCATGTCGACTTCCCCGCGCCTCATAAAGTAGCCCGCCGCGTTGTCCACGATGAGGGCGTAGGGGATACCCTCCATCTGCATCTCCCAGGCTGTGAGCCTCGCGCCCTGGCTCCTGGGGCGGGTCTCATCCACCCACACGAAGACCTTTTTTCCTTTTCTGTGGGCCACCCTGATGGGGCTTAGGGCCGTCCCGTGGTCGATGAAGGCCAGGGCTCCGGCGTTGCAGTGAGTGAGGATCCTGTAGCCGTCTCCTACGAGTTTCTCTCCGTGCTCCCCCATGAGCCTGGAGGCCTCCAGGTCTTCACACGCTATCTTGTCTGCCTCTGCTTCGACTTTTCTCACTCGTTGAGCCACTGAGCCGTCCTCGGCTGCTTCGAGGCAGCGCTCCACCGCGCGGAAAAGGTTCACGGCTGTGGGTCTGGTCCGCCGCACCGTGTCCGCGGCTTCGGCCATGTACACGGCAAACTCCTTCAAAGAGTAATCCCTGGCTTCGAGGGCAGCTTGAGCCATTGCGTATCCGGCGGCGCACCCTATGGCGCCAGCGCCCCTTGTGACCATGTCCCTGATAGCTTGGGCTGTCTCCCTGTGGTGGCTGAGGGCGACGATCTCGAACCTGTGGGGTAGAAGTCTCTGGTCGATCATCTTGACTGTCTGGCCCTCCCGCCAAAGAGTCAGTACGTCTTTGGTCTCGCCGCCTATCTTCACTTTCATAATGTAGAAAGTATGGGCCGGACCGCTAAATAATCTATTTCAAGACTTTTCCAGTCTTTCTGTACCACAGGTACAAATCTAGTTCACCGAGGCTCATTTCCAGTCTTTCAGCTACCCTGGCTAGGGCCTCCTCGTATGCCAGGTACCTTTTCTTCGTTAGACTCTTTTTCGCTTCCTCGGCCGTGATTATACTGTGCTCGGCCATGTTGCTTAGGATGTGGCGGTCGATGATGGCCCGGTCGAAGTAGCCCACGTTTCTGAGGTAGTGGCTGGCCTCCTTCCACCCCAGACCCTTGACGTTGTCCACCAGCCACAGCCTGGCTTCGGCGGTATCCTTGAAGCCCTGGATTGTGGACTTGATCCTTGGAGCCAGATCCCTGGTGTTGTAGATGTACTCTGCTCTTGTGTTGGCGAACCTGTGGCCCTCGTTGACTAGGCACGCCTGCACGTCTGATAACTCCCCCTCCATAAGAGTCCCGTCGCAGCAGAGAGCGTCCACGCATCGCTGTCCCATGAGGGCGCTGCTGTACGCTGTCAACAAGCAGTAAACGAGTTCCTCGTACCATTTCTGAGAGTCCATGCTGTGCACCTGTCTGAACTCCTCCATCCGCTCCTTGACCATCCCTCGGACTCGGGGATTCTCAGTAAGGGCCTTCACGGTTTGGGCCATGGCGTTGATGCCTGGACCTTCTCGGAGCTTGGACTGCATTGGTGCATTCAGGGAGCCGCGTAATTTAAGGCTGACACTCTCACCCGCTGTAAGAATTGTGCTATAAGATTGTCAAGAGTAAAGTCATCCAATGAGTTCCAAGGTAGCCCACCTAAACTACGAGACACGCCAAATCGCCTGCCGAGCAGCCAAGAAGATACCTGCAATAAACACACCCGGCGTGAGCATCCCCCCCATAGAAGAAGGCCGTGAGTTCATTACGTGGTTCTGGGCAGCCAAGGAGCTAGTTGAAGCCGGGCTCGCAGAGTACAGCGAGGACCCTCTATCGCAGACGGAGTGGACTCAGGTCCACTTCAAGGAGCGGTTGAACCCAGCTGGGCCCCCCGGCCCCTTGCCTGACGATTTCTACGCCAAGGCCTACCAGAGCTTCAACTTGATTAAACTAGATAAAGATAAAGCGTCTAACCTGAGCCGCATGAGGGCCAGGTTCAAGGAGATCTTGGAGAGCAGGATAGGCCGCATAGCCAGGATGGCTTCAGCCGAGGCAGATTCACCCACCTCTGCCCTCCAGAAAGAGGAGGAGCAATTATACGAGATGGTTCACCGACTGATCTTGGCCTGGAGAGAAGAACAAAGGGAACTTGGGGAGTAAGCTATGGCTCGGCTGGACACGTTTGAGGAAGCCTTCACCAGATTCATCGAGGACTTCATGGATGGCCAGAATCGTTTCAAGTACGACCAGTACATAAGCGAGATGGTGGTGAAGGGCTCCAAGAGCCTCATCCTCGACTTCACAGACATATACAGCTATGACATGGACTTGGCCAGAGCCATCCTGGAGGACCCAGAAGGCCTTACACCCATCTTCAGCTCCATCGTCAGGGGAAGGCTCCGCACCAGAGACCCCATGTTCGCTGAGAGCCTCAACAGAGTAAACGTCCGTTACAGGAACCTGCCAGCGGCTACGCCTCTCCGCCGCATAGGGTCAGACCACGTGGGCAGGCTGATCATGGTCAGCGGCATCATCGTGAGGGCATCATCCATGACCCCGATGGTGATAAAGGCCACGTTCAGGTGCCCCGCCTGCGGCGAGTTCAACAACATAGAGCAGAGCGGCCAGATCCTCATGAGGCCCCAGAAGTGCATAGCCTGTGACAACAGGAAGGGCTTCGAGCTGGTGCCCAAGGAGTCCGTGTTCATAGACTGCCAGACCGTCGGCATCCAGGAGCGGCCCGAGGACCTGCCCCCGGGACAGCTTCCCCGGTCACTCAACATCGAGCTCAAGGACGACCTCGTAGACTTTGTCCGCCCAGGGGACAGGATCACCTTGACAGGCTTCATCAAGCTCCTGCCAAGGTACGGCCGCGGCGGAGAGCTCCGCACCTTCGACCTCCAGGTGGACGCCAGCTACGCTGAGGTGAGCGGCAGGGAGATGGAGCTCGTGGATGTCACCCCAGAGGAAGAGGAGGAGATCCTTGAGCTCTCCCGAGACCCCTGGATCCACCAGAAGCTTCTGAAAAGCATAGCTCCCAGCATCTACGGCTACGAGCACATCAAGGAGGCGGTCATGTACCTCCTATTCGGAGGCGTCCTGAAGGAGCTTGAGGACATGAGGATCAGGGGAGACATCAACGTTCTGCTGGTGGGTGACCCTGGTACAGCTAAGAGC
>DATKWY010000188.1:0-3733 GCA_035529295.1 Candidatus Desulfaltia sp.
CCAGGCCCGGGAGGTTCAGCCACGTGGGCGTCCTAGGCATATCAGTGAAGGACGGCTACAGGGAGGCAGGGATAGGCCAGGAGCTCATGAAGGAGGCTGAGAGACAGCCCCCCAGATGGGCCTCGAGAGCATCATGCCGGAAGTGTTCGCCACCAACGACAGAGCCATCCACGTCTACGAGAAGATAGGGTACAGAAGAATCGGGGCCATCCCTGACGGCATAAAGTACAGAGGGGAATACGTGGACAGCGTCTGCATGGTCAAAAAAATTTACTCATCATAGTTAAATCACGGAAACCAATACATGGGACTCGGGTGAAGACCGTGTTCAGGAAGTTCACGTCGAGGGACGGCGCAGACGTGATTCTCAGACCGTTGAAGTGGAGCGACCTGGACGATGTATTGGAGCTCCACAACGAGCTCATCGAGGAGGAGGCCATGATCGGTGGCGATAAACCCATGACCAGAGACCAGCAGGTGGACCGCCACGCGGACAGGATGAAGGACGTAGAGAGCGGCCGATCCGTTGTCATCATCGCCGAGGCTGACGGCAAGGTGGTGGGGATGGCCAACGCTAGGAAAAGAGGAGGCCGTCTACGCCACACGGCCGGGCTCGGCGTCTTCGTCCGCAGAACGTACAGGAGCCAAGGCATCGGCTCAGAGATGATGAGGGAGCTTGAAACCCAGGCCAAGAACATGGGCGTCGAGGTCCTCTACCTGGAAGTCTACTCCATAAGCCCCGCCGTCGAGCTCTACAGCAGGCTAGGATACACGGAGTACGGCAGGCTGCCAGGGGGCATCAAGTACCGCGGCGAGTACGTGGACACCGTCTCCATGTACAAGCGGATAGCCGGGTGACGAATACCTTTTTAAAAGCCTCAGCCACAATTCAATACTCGGAGACAAGGGAATGAGTGTGTATCACTCGGACTGGACAGGCTCCTCCTAGCGGAGGAAACAGTTTCTAAAAGCCACCCTAGTCCCAACCAAGACAACAACCCAGCGGCAACGCTGCGCGTGAAAGGAGAAAACAAGGCATGACGAACCAGAACAAACAGGAGATGGTGGTGACGCCCTGGGAGGTCAGCGGCGACATCGACTACGGCAAGCTCATAGAGCAGTTCGGAGTCCAGCCCATGACCACGGACCTGGCGGAACGCGTCGCTAAGCACGCCGGAGGCATGCACCTGCAGCTCCGGCGAGGAGTGTACATAAGCCACAGGGACCTAGACTGGTGGCTGGGGGAGTACGAAAAAGGTAACCGGGTGGGCCTCTACACGGGCCGCGGACCCAGCGGCCACGTCCACCTGGGCCACCTGCTGCCCTGGTTCTTCTGCAAGTACCTCCAGGACGCATTCGGCGCCGACCTCTACTTTCAGATGACGGATGACGAAAAGTTCCTCCACCGGGAGGACCTGACCCTTGAGGAGGCCATCCGGCTGACCTACGACAACGCCTTGGACGTCATAGCCTGCGGCCTGGACCCCGAGAAGACGCATATAATAAGCGATGCGGACCACATCGGCCACATCTACAAGCTGGGACTCAAGGTGGCTAAGAGGATCACCTTCAGCACCGTGAAGGCGGTGTTCGGGTTCAACAACAGCGACAACATAGGAGTCATCTGGCACCCCGCCCTCCAAGCCATGGTGAGCTTCCTCCAGTCGGATAGAGAGGGCGAGAACATACCGTGCCTCATACCGGCGGCCATCGACCAAGACCCCTACTGGAGGATGACCAGGGACATAGCCGAGAAGATGGGCTACTACAAGCCGGCCCAGATCCACGCCAAGTTCCTGCCAGGCCTCGCCGAGGGGGGTAAGATGAGCGCCAGCCAGCCGGAGACCGCCATATTCACCACGGATCCGCCCAAGGTAGCTGCCAAGAAGGTGATGAGCGCCTTCACAGGCGGCAGGGACACCGTGGAGGAGCAGAGACGCCTCGGCGGAAGGCCGGAGAAGTGCAACGTCTACGCCTACTACTACTTCCTCTTCGAGGACGACGACGAGAAGCTGGTGGACCGGGAGATGAGGTGTAAGAACGGGGCCATCCTCTGCGGCGAGTGCAAGAAGCAGCTGGCCGACCGGGTGAAGAACTTCCTCACAGACTTCCAGGCGAAGCGGGAGAAAGCCAAGGACGTGTTGGAGGACTTCCTCCTCAAACCCATGGATAGGAGCGGATGACGACATATTGTGGCGGATAATGGAGTCATCAATCCTTGGACGGTAAGCGGCGAGATAGACTACAACAAGCTCATTGAGCGTTTCGGGACCAAGCCCATTGACTGGAAACTCCTTGACCGGTTTAAAAAGTACACAGGCGGACTACACTTTCATCTGAGGAGAGGCGTGTTCTACTCCCACAGGGACCTTGATGTGGTGCTAGACGAGTTTGAGAAGGGAAACAGGTTCGTTATATACACGGGTAGAGGCCCTAGCGGTCCCGTACATCTGGGCCACCTTGTTCCATGGATATTCACGAGGTACCTTCAACAAACTTTCGACGCGAAGCTGATATTCCAGTTCACAGACGACGAGAAACTGATGTTACACCCAGAGCTAACTGAGGAGGAGGTGGACCACTGGACCTTCGAGAATGCGTTGGACCTCATGGCTCTTGGGTTCGAGCAGGAAAAGGTCGAGTTCATCGTAAACCGCAGGCACTCCGAGAAGGTGTACCGTGTGGCTTTGAAAGTAGCGAGGAGAACCACTGTATCAACAGTTAAAGCTATTTTCGGCTTCGATGGAGACACGTCGCCTGCCTTCATGTTCTTCCCGGCCATGCAGGCGGCTCCCTGCTTCATAGAGTCCGAAAGGGAGGGGAGACCTGTGCCGTGCCTTATACCAGCAGGTATAGACCAGGACCCCTTCTGGAGGATGACAAGGGATACGGCGACTAAGCTAGGCTACCCCAAGCCGGCCCAGATACACTGCAGACTACTTCCGGGCCTCTCAGAAGGCGGCAAGATGTCGAGCTCGGTACCCGGATCAGCCATCTACACAACCGATGGGCCTGACATAGTCGAGGAGAAAATTAACAAGGTGAATACACAAGGTCGCGGACCAGAAACCTGTTCCCTCTACCAGTACTATTATTTTCTATTCGAGGAGTCCGACGAGGCTTTAACAAGAATAGCCGAGGGATGTGGAGCCAGAGCCTGTGCCCTGTGTAAGGCTCAGCTAATTGAACGCGTAAATAATGTGTTGGAGAACCATAGAGTTAGACGGGAGGGGAAAAGGTCTACGGTAACAGACCTGCTAAATCTCTAAGTATCTCTCGGAGAACGCTATATGGAAACTCGTCTCTCTCCTTAAACCTGACGCAGCTCACCCCGTGGCTCAGGCCCGGGAAGTTGTCTGCGATCCTTTTCCTCTGCTCCTCGTCGAAGAGGTACACGCTGATGTAGTGCTTCTGGCTGGCGAAGGCCACCACGTTTTCTCTGAGCGTGTAGGTGGGCATGCCGTGGTCCATGGTCTCCGTCGCCTCAGGCAGCTCCTCCATTATGGTTTCTCGCAGCTTCCTCAGGGTGCCGCGCCTGGCCTCGGGGGCCTTGGAGATGTACTCCTCGACGCCGTCAGCATCGATTTTCATGGTAGACGTATCGGCTGCTGTGCTTTATCGGTTTTCAGCTTCAGACCTAGGCCGGTCAGGGGGATAGACATTATCTGTGGCACAGCCCCATCATTGTCTATGAGCGTCGTGAAGGATATGGGCCAGATAGAGGCGAGGCCCC
>DATKWY010000189.1:0-2584 GCA_035529295.1 Candidatus Desulfaltia sp.
TTATGACTGAAAAAACCACCATAAAATGATACCCCCCTACCTTTTTTCACGTCAATTTATCTGGGGCACTCAGGCGTCTCATCGGTGTGCGGGTGATCCCGAATGACTGAAAAAACCGCCATTAGGGGGTACCCCCCCTACGTTTTTTCACATCCGGTTCTCCGATGCAGCGTGTTTAATGTGATGAGTGACCCGTGTTTCTGTGTTGAATGGACGGCGTTTCTGCATAGAATGGGATCGATAAGGCGTGTTTCCCGGGTTCCTTTTGGCGCGGGGCGGCTGTTTCAGGTTCACCCGCTCTACCCCCTCCCCCTGGGACTCCGGTGCTGGCGTGGTGCGCGTATCGCTCCGCCAGGTAGCTTATACCGTCCTACATGGTATAAGGCGGAAAAAATATTCCATCTCCTGGTTCATGCTTTTTCTTCAGTATGATGTCTCCTCGTCCTAGGCTCTGGAGCATCAGAGAACACAGATGATCGAAAACGTTTAACTTTTGCTTTCACTGGAAACCGTTAAACAGAGTGCTCACCGTCTATGGGCTAGGTGAAATCATGGTCAAGGAGGGCGTACCCCACCCCTACATTCCCAACTCTGTACCTGAGGTTAAACGAGATATGCTCCGAGCCGTGGGGGCTAGAGACGCCGACGAGCTCTACAGGGAGATGATACCCGACAGGCTGCTCATGGAGAGGCGGCTGAGGCTGCCTGAGCCCCTCCCGGGGGAGCTGGAACTCAGACGCCACGTGGAGTCCATCCTCAACAGGAACGTGACCGCATCTGAGTACGTCAGCTTCCTGGGGGCAGGTTGCTGGAGGCACTACGTCCCCAAGGTCTGCGAGGTGATAGCCGGCCGAAGCGAGTTCCTCACAGCCTACGCTGGTGGCAGTCACAGCGATCTGGGTAGGTTCCAGGCCAACTTCGAGTTCCAGAGCCTCATCTGCGAGCTCCTGGGCATGGAGGTGACCGGCATCCCCACCTATGACTGGGCGGCGGCCGCCGGTAACAGCGTCAGGATGGCCTCCAGGCTCACGGGGCGAGGAAAAATTCTGGTGCCGAGGAACGTGAGCCCCAACAGACTCAGCGTCATCACCAACTTCTGCGGCTCGGCCCAGGAAGGCGCCGGCATAGATGTGGTCCCTGTGGATATGGACCTCGAAACCGGTACGGTGGACCTCGGCGACCTGGAGTCCAAGCTGGGTGAGGACGTGGCCTGCGTCTACTTCGAGAACCCCAACTACCTAGGAGTCATAGAGGCTGAGGGAGAAGAGATAAGCGCCCTAGCCCACAGCGTTGGGGCGGAGAGCGTCTGCGGGGTGGACCCCATAAGCCTGGGTGTCCTGGCTCCGCCCAGCGACTACGGAGTGGACATAGCCTGCGGGGAGGCCCAGCCCCTGGGCATCCACATGTATGCTGGGGGCGGCTCATGTGGCTTCATAGCCAGCAGGGACGAGGCGAGGTACGTGGCCGAGTACCCTCTGAGGCTGGTGAGCATCACCGAGACCGTCGTCCCGGGGGAGTACGGGTTCGGGCAGGCCCTCTACGAGCGCACCAGCTACATGGCCAGGGAGAACGCCAAGGACTGGGTGGGCACCACCACGGCCCTCTGGGGGATAGTGGCCGCGGTCTACATGAGCCTCCTCGGCCCCCAGGGCATCAGGGAGGTGGGGGAGACCATCCTCCAGAAGAGCCACTACACGGCAGGGCTTCTGGGCGAGTTGGAAGGCATACAGGTACCCTACAGGGGCTTCTTCAAGGAGCTCCCTGTCAGGTTCACAGGTAAAACTGTCAGAGAGGTGAACAGGGCGCTGCTGAGGCGCAGGATACTCGGAGGGAAGGACCTGTCGAAGGAGTTCCCGGCCCTCGGGGAGTCGGCCCTCTACTGCGTAACGGAGGTCCACACCCTGGAGCAGATAGAGGCTCTGGAGCATGCAATGAAGGAGGCGCTGGCATGAAGGTGAGAGAGTACCACGCGGCCAGGTGGAATGAGCCCATAGTCCACGAGCTGAGCAGCCCCGGTGAAAGAGGCTTCATACCACCCAGGGCCGAGGACAAGATCAAGGCCAAGGTGGGGGACGCCTCAAAGCTGGTGCCGGTCTCTATGAGGAGGCGGGAGAAGCCTGGGCTGCCTGAGATCAGTCAGGCTCAGGTGCTGCGCCACTACCTCAGGCTCAGCCAGATGACGCTGGGCATGGAGCTGGACATAGACGTGGGCGTGGGCACATGCACCATGAAGTACAGCCCCAAGGTGAACGAAGACCTGGTCAGCATGATCGCGGAGGTTCACCCGGAGCAGCCTGAGGAGACCATCCAGGGCCTCCTGCAGGTGGTGTACGAGTTCGGCGACGTTTTCCTCAGGGAGATCAGCGGCATGGACGCCTTCAGCTTCCAGCCCCCCGGGGGATCAGCCGGGGCCTACAACAACGCGTTGATCATGAGGAAGTATCATCAGGTGAACGGCGAGCCGTGGAGGGATGAGGTTATAACCACCATCTTCAGCCACCCATGCGACGCGGCTTGCCCGGCCACGGCCGGCTACAAGGTGGTAACCCTGTACCCCAACCCGGAGACCGGGATACCAGACACT
>DATKWY010000190.1:0-2705 GCA_035529295.1 Candidatus Desulfaltia sp.
GGCCTTGGAGCAGGCACCGATGTGTACAGGGTGGAAGGCTCCAGCCTGATCCCCCAGGGGACGTACATAGGCGAAACCTACATAATTGATACGCTGGCCGGCGGACAGATAGCCTGCCACCCCCATATAGTGGGGGACGAGCTCAAGCCCCTGTGCCTGGAGGCCGCCCTGGGCTTCGTTAAGGCGGCTGAGCAGATAGGCTCCGTGAACCTGAAGAAAGCCACGCTTATGCACATCCTCAGAGCAGGGGCCGGCTACATGGTGGCGGAGGCCATGCCGGGCCGCGTCCCCGTCATCAACATCCGCACAGAGTACGTGGAGGAGGGCTACAGGGACCACAGCGACGACCCCAGGAGCCTGAAGGTGTCCTACAGGAGCATCCCCGAGAACATGGAGCACGTAGAGACCCTGATAGTCCCCGACACCTACGCCACAGGGCGCTCATCCGAGGCGGCCCTGCTGGATGTCCTGCTCAGCGGACTTAACCCGGAGAGGGTTGTCCTCTACGGGTTCATCGCCGTCCCCGCCCTCGTCAGGTTGGGAGCCCTCTGCAAGCGCCACGACATAAGCCTCGTCAGCTTCGCCATATGCGACGTTACCCAGCTCGCCCACAACAACTACGACATCGCCATCTATGGCCTGGATGAGAGCTACCACGGCGTCACGGGCGAAGCCAAGAAGCTGGGCAGCATCATCGCCCCCGAGACCCTAAGGAGGCTCATCCCGTACTACGTCCCGGGCCTGGACCAGCCGGGGGACTGGAGCGAGAGACAGACGCGGCTATTCAACGGCGTCACAGATGAAAATGGAAACATCGTGGGCCACCTGGAGAAGAGTGTGGCCCTCATAGAGAGGCTTGGGGCCATGAGCGCTGGCCAGTCATGGTACGGTGAGGCCCATGAGGGGGCTGCCCGGCGGGAGCTGGAGGCCCTGAGGCTGGAGCTGGCTAGGCACCGTTAACCATCTCCAAGTTTTTATTGGGCCTAGCCCAACCATGTTGGACACCATATGCAGTATCACCTGGTCCTCACGGAGCGCTGCAACCTCCACTGCACCTACTGCGGGGGAACCAGGCACCAGGAGGGGCTCCCCATGGACCCAGCGTACACGATGGAGGACCTCAAAGCCTTCATAGGACTCGACCCGGAGCCCGTCATCGGCTTCTACGGCGGCGAGCCACTCCTGGCCATAGACTTCATGTACAGGGTGATGGACAGCGTCCCCGCCAAGGCCTACACCCTCCAGACCAACACCACCCACCTGGCTGAGGTAGAGAACAGGTACCTCCACAGGCTCCACAGCATACTGGTGTCCATCGACGGGCCGAGGGAGGTGACGGACGCCTGCAGGGGGCGGGGCACCTACGACTCCGTGCTCAGGAACCTCAGGGACGTGGAGGAACGAGGCTACGAGGGAGATGTGGTGGCCAGGATGGCTTACAGTGACCATGGGGACATTCACAGGGACGTCACCCACCTCCTGAGCCTGGAGAGCCCCGCCTTCGACCACGTCCACTGGCAGCTGGACGTGTTCTGGTCGGACTTGGAGACCAGGCCTGGGCTGGGGGACTGGCTCAACAGGTACGACAAGGGAATAACAAGGCTGGTCCGCGACTTCGGCGACGCAATGAAGCAGGGCAGAGTTCTCGGCGTGGTCCCCTTCATCCCCGTCCTCAGGACCCTCATCACAGGGGAGCCGGTGCGCCACATATGGTGTGGCTCGGGGAGAGACAGCTTCGCCATCATGACCAGCGGCGACGTCCACGTGTGCCCTGTGGCGCCTGAGCTCCCCTACTCCAAGGTGGGGAGCATACACACTTCCACGCCTCAGGAGATACGGGACAGCCTGTCAGTGGCTCAGCCCTGCGACGAGTGCGGGGACCTCTGGGTGTGCGGAGGAAGATGCCTATACGCCAACCAGACCGTGTTCTGGGGCCGCGGGTGGTTCGACAGGGTCTGCGAGTCCACCCGGCACATGATTGAGGAGCTTGAGGGTCTTGTGCCGCTGGCCCGCGGCCTTATGGAGGAGGGGGTTCTCCCCCCGGACGCCTTTGACTACCCCGCGCTAAACAACGGCTGCGAGATCATACCCTAGATAGTGTCATAACCGATCATCCCCACCGTTATTCCATGAAGACCTGTTTCGGGGCTTTCATTAGCTCGGAGAGGCAAACCTATGAAGAGATTCTTGGGGACGCCCTCCACCTGGAGACCCTGGGCTACGACAGCGTCTGGATCAGCGACCACGTCTACGGGATGTACGAGAACCCCGGCGACCCCAGGTACGAGTGCTGGACCACCATGTCCGCCCTCGCAGCCAACACAAGCACCATAAGGCTGGGACAGCTGGTCCTCTGCAACCCCTTCCGGCACCCGCCCCTCCTGGCCAAGATGGCGGCCACCTTGGACTCCATCAGCGGCGGCCGCCTTGTGCTGGGCTTGGGCACCGGGTGGCACGAGGGCGAGTTCAAGGCCTACGGGTACACCCTTGAGAGCCCCGCAGCCAGGGTCAGGCGGCTGGACGAGGCGACCAGGATCATCAAGCTCATGTGGACTGAGGAGGCGCCCAGCTACCAGGGCCGCTACTACAGCATAGACGGTGCCTACTGCAGCCCCAGGCCAGTGCAAAGGCCCCACCCGCCCCTGATGCTTGCTGGAGGAGGGGAGAAACTCACCCTGAGGACGGTGGCCAGCCACGCCGACATA
>DATKWY010000191.1:0-18676 GCA_035529295.1 Candidatus Desulfaltia sp.
GTGAGGACGCTCCTCAGCCTCACCCAGGGCCCGTACTCCGGGGTCACCAGGAGGCTGTTCTTGCCGAAGCAGCCGAGGCCGGCGAGCTGGGCCATCCGCTTCTTCGACAGCAGGTCCGGCTCCAGCTCCGTCCTGTAGCCGTGGCGGCCCAGGAAGCGTACGAAGCGTCGGGCGTAGAGGCGTCCTCTCCACTCGTCGGGGTACTCGTGGCGGCCCCGCACCTTTATCACCAGGTCGAAGAGGTTGTCCCAGACGGGGGCGCCCAGGATGATGAGGCTCCTGGCGTCCTCCATGTAGTCTGTGGTCTTCCTGGTCCATGTCAGGTAGTCCCTGTGGCCTATGTAGTGGCTGGGGACCGCGTCCAGGGCCTCCGCCGAGACCACGCCCACCAGGTCGAAGCCGTACCTCACGGCGTTCTCCTTGATCTGCCTTGTGAAATCTTTCTCCTGATCAGAGTACTCCATGGTGATCCATGATGGGTGCCTGCGGAGAATAAAAGGGGTGAGGGGTCACCGGTACTGGAGGGCCAGCCGTCTATCCTTGGCCGAGTGGCCCTCGATCCGTGAGCCGTCCCCCATCTTCTGCCCCATCATACGCGCGATCTCCGCGTAGCCCTCGCTGAGCCTGTACTCGGGGCTCATGCTGAACCGGGTGGGCACCGTGGAGGTCCCGCCCTGCCTGAGGCCCTGGGCCACCCTCCCTATCTTGTCCCTGGGGACGGTGAAGATCATCTCATAGTCCTGGGCTCCGGCGTAGCCTCTGTCCCCTCTGCAGGGCACCGAAGCCGTGCAATGGTTGCTCAGCATGGAGGGGACGATGGCGTAGACGCAGGCGCTGTGGCCGCCCAGCGTCGTGGTGATGTCTCTGCCATCCTCGTAGGCCACTGCCAGCAAAAGCCTCAGCAGCTGGGCTGAGTCGCAGTAGATTACCGCTACGTCGGGCTCGAAGCCTGCCTTGGTCAGGGGCGCCGAGACTATTCCGGCGTAATCCCCCACGGGCAGCCGGGGGAACTCCGTGGCCCAGTTGGCCCCTGCCTCCAGGGATGCCACGCCGTCGGGGTACCGGGTCCTGCCCTCGTAGAAAAACTTTGGAGGCTCCGCCAGGCCGAACCCGATGACGGGCTCGGGGCACCACATGTCCTCGAAGAGCTGGGCTACCGTCTCCCCGAACCGTCTACTCAGGGCGAAGGCCTGGCAGGTGCTGAGGCACTTGCCGAACCGCTCGAGGGGCCTGATGGCTTCAGGGGGCACCTCGTCCCTGCTGCGGAGCATCCGCACCGCCATGGTGTACGTGTTGGGCCTGATCTCCTCCTCGATAACCTTACCATACTCGTTATACTCAGTCATGGTTCCACAGTAGAACCAGGGGCAACCATGGATAAGAGATCAGCCATCGGCTACAGAGCTCTACAGCTTCCTGATGAGCGACCTCAGGGCCTCCCGGTCACCCTCCTCCACAGTGAACTCGTCCCTGTGGGGGCAGCAGGAGTCCAGGACGCCGCGGCGCCTGCCCTCGTAGTACACCAACGGGTAGAGGCGGCACCCCTCAGGCCTGTCGCTGTAGACCGTGCAGCCCTCCTCACCCAGGAAAAAGCACCGGCCCCCCACGTTCCTGAGGACCCTCCTGCGCCCGTAGCCGTATACGAAGTCCCTGACCTTGAAGCCCAGGGCCCTGAGTCGGGCCACGTCCTCCCTGCATAAGGGCATCCTGGTGTCCACGCAGCACAAGTTGCAGCCATGAGCCCTGCACGGCTCCCCGCCTCCGATAGAAGCTCCGCCTACCCTCATCACCCGCCCTGATGAGGCTGCGTCCCCCGGAATAAAAACCCCTCCAATGTTACATGATGTTAACTAAACATCCGCGCCATATTGCAGCCAAGTTGCGCAGGGAAGAAAGTCAAAAAAGGGGATGATGGGTGGCTGGATCATGAGCCAGAGCACCACGTCTTCGCCGTCAACTACCGCGGTACCGGACATGCGTAGTATGACGACACGGCTTCGCCT
Source organism: Candidatus Desulfaltia sp. (assembly GCA_035529295.1). Lineage (GTDB taxonomy): Archaea > Thermoproteota > Bathyarchaeia > TCS64 > TCS64 > RBG-16-57-9. The sequence continues at coordinate 2,004 of DATKWY010000191.1, forward strand.
GGACCCCGAGACAGGGTCCCGGAGGAACAGGAGTGGGAGCGGCCCGTCATCGTCGTCGTAGCCTCTATTCTCTATACGGATCGCCCTCACAGTGTGCTCCATGCTGCGCTTCACCGAGGCCACTTGGTGGTACCCGGCAGAGGTTGTATAATAAGAACCTCGATGAACGGACCGGAACCTTCGTTCCAGTTAATACGTATCAATCTCATGGCCCCATTAGCTTTATTTAGGTAATACCAACATGTTAAAACTAAGAAACGGTTTTTCAGGCTACACTAATGTGGAGGGCGGAGTTATGAACCCGTTAACCTGTACGGTCCGCGTCCAGCTTGACGATCCGCCCCGTCTTGCCCGCGCTGAGCTGGGTGATCCCGCGGTAGCCGCCCACGAACCCGTTCTCAACCCTAACCCTGTCGCCCACCTGGATCATCTTTATCTGTTGGTTCCAGAGGGTGAGAACCACCCTACCCGACTCGTCCCCCAGGCCCGCCTCCGTGACGCTGAGGGACTCCCCGGGCCTGCGCCCCCGCACCGCCCTGGCGTGCGCCTTCTCGAGGATGACGCCCTCCACCAGGACGTTCTTCGTACCCTCTCTGAGAGAACCAACGGATGACAGTGTCAGAGGCGCACCAGTTTTATGGTACCAGCTCAGCGTCGAGCCGTCGTTCTCCGCTACCTGGCCCACCCTCACGTAGCCGATACCTTCGACGAGCGGCGTAGCAGCCTCGTCACCATCGGGGACGCCCAGCGCCCACAGGCCCGCGTCAGGGTAGAGCCCCTCGGCCTGCCTGAGGGCGGCCGAGGCCACGCCCTTCCTCCAGTGGTCCGGGTCCACGTAGACGTTGACCACCTCCACCATGGTGGGCCCCCTGGAGGCGACCATGAGGCCTCCCACAGTGAAGCCGTCCAGGGTGACCCTGTAGTAGTCGAAGTACTCCATGAATTTGAGGTGGCTCCGGGGGCTGTCCACGCGGGACAGGCCGCCTGGGATGTACACGCTGCGCTCCATTTGGCCAGCGTAGGCCCTGGAGCATATCTCGGCCAGCCAGTGGGCGTCCTCCTCGGTGGCTCTCTGGAGGGTCACCCTCTCACCCGTTGACATGGGTACCGTATGGGGGGCGACCGTGATGAAGGTATCGGAGGGGGCTTAGAGGAGCTCGCCCCTGGCCACCGTGGCGCACCTGCCGCCCACGTTCACCTCTATCTTCTCTGGGCCCTTCTCCTCCGCCCTCAGGTAGATGAGACTGGGTCGGCCAACCTCGGCACCCTGCTCCACCCTGACATCTATCACAGGTTTTCCAAAGTACCTGTGCTTCACCAGATACCCCGCCAGGCAGCCGTTGGCGCTGCCCGTGGCAGGGTCCTCCGTGAAGGTGGTGATCATCCGCACCTTCAGGTGGTTGCGCCCGTCCTCGGGCTCCCTGCAGAAGACCAGGGGCCACTTAGCCTCCGTGTCGGCGGTGTAGGCCCTCAGCTTCTCCACGTTGAGCCTGACCCGCTTGACGGCGTCACTGCTCATCAGGGGGATCATGAAGAAGGGGACCCCCGTGGACACCTCCTGGACCGGGTACTCGGAGTCTATGTCGCCGGCCTTGAGACCCAGGAACTCGGCGACGGGACCCGATTCGTGGATCGCCCCGAAGACCGGGTTCAGCTGCCTCATCCAGAGTATGTCGGGCTCCCCGCCTCTGTACGTGAAGGAGACGGGGATCATGCCCGCCTTGAGGTCCAGGGTCAGCTTCTCCACCTGCCTCCTCAGGATGGTCTGCTGGATGACGTAGGCGGTGCCCAGGGTGGGGTGACCCGCGAAGGGCAGCTCCGACTCCGGAGTGAATATCCTGACCTTGAAGACGAGCTTCTCCGGGTCGACAGCCGTTATGAAGGTAGTCTCACTGAAGTTGATCTCCTTGGCGATCCTCTGCATCTGCTCTGATGGGACTCCACGCTCGTCCCTCACCACAGCCAGCTGGTTGCCTTGGAGCTTGGCCTCGGCGAACACGTCCACCATGTGAAAGGGGAGACTCATGGGGATCAGTTCCGCCGCACCTTGTTTATGTCTTCCCCCGGCCGCCGCGGTGGAAAAAGGTTTACCGTGGTTCACCCTATTCCTCTCCATGACAGAAGAGTATGATGTTCTGGTAAGGAACGCGTTGATCGTCGACGGCACTGGTGCTCAAGCCGTGAAAGGTTCCGTGGCCGTGAAGAACGAGAAGATCATGGGCGTGGGAAGCGTAAAGGGGGACGCTGTGAAAACCATAGACGCCGAAGGCAAAGTAGTTTCCCCCGGCTTCATAGACGTCCACAACCACGGCGACCTCAGCATCATCTACTATCCCAAGGCCGAGGGCTTCATAATGCAGGGCATTACCACCTTCGTGGGCGGCCAATGCGGCACCAGCCCAGGCCCCTACGGCGAATACATAGGGCAGCCCTGGGTCCTCAGCGACCTCTACGCCGACGTGGCCCCCAGCATGTACGTCCGGGAGTGGCTCATACCCAGGGACACACTGAACCTCCGCCACAAGGAGGTCTACGGGTGGGAGATAGACTGGCACACCATGGGCGAGTTCTTCGACAGGCTGGAGAAGAAGGGGCTCAGCCCCAACTATGTGCCCCTAGTAGGCCACGGCGACATCAGGAGCCTGGTCATGGGCCCCGACTTCATGCGCCACGCCACCGACGACGAGGTGGAGGAGATGGTCAGGCTCACGGAGGCGGCCATGCTGGACGGGTGCCGAGGCATAACAGTGGGCAGGGACTACGACCCAGGCATATGGGCCGACTTCGAGGAGATACTTGCCTGCGCTAAGGCAGCCGCCAAGTACGGAGGAGTCTACGGCAGCCACAGCCTCCGCACAGGCCACAGGAAGCCCAGGAGGCCTGGGGAGTTCTCGCCCGTCAAGACCAAGGGCGTCCTGGAGGCCATCGATGTGGGCCGACAGGCCAAGATGCCCGTCCAGGTGAGCCACCTGGGTGTCCTCTACGACGTCCGCCCCGGCGACGCTAGGCCCCTGCAGCAGGCGGCCGTCGACGCGACCCTGAAGATCATCGACGACGCCCGTGCCGAGGGCATAGACGTGAACTTCGACGAGATACCTCACCACCTCACCGGCGGCATAAGCACCACACCGTGGCTGGTGCACAGCCTGAGCCCCTGGCTCCACGTGGCTGGCTCACCGGAGCAGCTGGCCAAGGCCCTGCGCATGGCCGAGTTCAGAGACGAGATCAAGGACAAGATATGGGCGGGCAGGCACTACGGGTTGAACCCCAACATCGACCCCGGGTGGGCCGGGGCCAGGGTCATAGTGGACTGCAAGGTGGAGGAGTACAGGGAGAAGACGGTGGCCCAGGTAGCCAAGGATAAAGGCGTGGACGAGCTGGACGCCCTCTTCAGGGTGATCATGGACGACCCCTACACCAGGGTGGAGCGCCGAGGAGGCGACGACTGGGAGAAGCTGGAGTTCTACAAGCACCCGGAGATGATGATCGGCATCGACACCTTCGCCGTGGACGAGAAACGGGAGAGCTGGCACAAGCCCCCCAGCTACCCCAACCAGAACAGCTTCGGCGGGTTCCCCTGCTACCTTCGTAGGGCCGTCCGTGAAGCCAAGGTGCTGAGCCTCGAGGAGGCGGTCCGGAAGATCACGGGCAGCCCTGCCAGGAAGTTCAAGCTCACAGGCAGGGGCGTAGTTAAGCCCGGAGCATACGCCGACCTCGTTATCTGGGACCCGGAGACGATAACCGACAGGGGGACGCAGCTGGAGCCCCGCCAGTACCCTGAGGGCATCAGCCACGTCGTGGTGAACGGCGAGCTAGTGGTGAGCAAGGCCAAGCACACGGGTGCCCTGCCCGGCAAGGTCCTGGTCCGCGAGTAGCGGCTAGGACCCACCCCGGGCTCTATCTATTCTCTCTATGCTTCTGGCAGCCTTGTGAAGGTACTCGTAGGGTGACTCGTAGAGGTCTTTGCGCCCATACATGCCCCTGGCCTGGTTGATCCTCTTCTGGACCTCCTTCTCCAGGTCGCTGAAGGTCTTCTTCCACTTCTCCAGCTTCTTCCTCAGCTCATCCATCTCCTCCTGAAGGTAGTCAGGCACCTTGCATGTCACGCACTTGAAGTCCTTGACGGCGTCCTCGAAGCTCTTCAACGCGTCGTCCAAAGCGTTCAACATGGCCTCAGCCTCCTTTATCATACTGGGGAGGGTGTCTGGGGGCCTTCTCCCCAGGTTCCAGGCCTCGCTGTGGTCCACCCAGGAGAGGAGCTGGGTGAGGAGTATCTCCGAGTTCTGCCTCAGCTTGACGGCGTTGCCCTTGGGGTCGATGCCTGTGAGGCCCTTGGCTATCCCCAGGCCTATCTCCCTGATGGCCCAGTCCTCCATGTCCAGGAGGGTGCCCACGGTGTCGCTGAGCTCGCCGGCTATGCCCTTGGCCATGTCCTTGGCGATGTCCTTGCCCAGCTCCTTCATGACGGCCTCCCCGCCCTCCTTGAACGCCGTCTTGGCTGCGCCCCCTGCGCTGGTGACCAGGTTCGCCACCTTCTGCACCTTCTCCGCGTCCGCCTGGAGGGCCTTCTCGGACTTGGTCCAGTGGGCTATCAGGCTGATGACGCCGTCCCACTGCACGAGCAGGCGGGCTACCTCGTTGGCGTTGCTCCGCCACCTGGGCTCAGCCTCGTCGAAGTTGTCCTGGACGTCGCCTATGGCGGATTCCAGGTCGATGAGGGCGTCGTCGCATTTGTGGGTCTCTTCCTCCACCACCTCGGGGTGCTCCTCGCAGAAGTCCTTCTCCTTCTCCTCATCCTTCTTGGGGGGCTCCTCCTTCTTTCTGCCCTTGATCATGTTGTAGATGATTACGCCCCCTATTCCGAGGAGAAGGATCAAGACTACCAGCAACGGGTCGATGGGCGGGGTCCCCGCGCCTCCGCCGTTGTCCGTGGGCTGGGTTACCGCGGGTGCCACATCAACGTTGAAAACTGTAGTGACCTCTGCTCCGGCGTCGTCCCTCACGGTCACCATGACTATGTGGAAACCGGTCCCGGTGTAGGCGTGACTGACCTCAGCCCCCTCGCCGGTAGAGTCGTCACCGAAGTCCCACTCATATGTGAGGGAATCGCCGCCCGGGTCAGTGGCGGCGGCCGTGAAGGTCAGCTCCTCGTCCACCTTGGGATCGCCTGTGTAGCCGGCCTCAAGGCCGGTAGGGGGCAGGTTCAATACGGTAACTGTCTGTATATGGGTGGAGGTGAAGCCCTCAGTGTCGGTCACCCTCACGGTGACAGGGTACACGCCGTCCTTCTGGTAGAGGGCGGTGAAAGTGGGGGCGTCGCTAGACTCGTCGTAGACGCCGTCCCCGTCCAAGTCCCACTCGTAGAGACTGAAACCATCATACTTGGTGTACGAGCCCGACGCGTCTAGAAGGCACTCCGACCCCTCACCCAGCTGAGGCACCTCTGAGAGCAAGGCCTCAGGCGTGTAGTGGAAATGGCCACCCAAGCCAGACGCGATGTCAAGACCCTCACCCTGGATGAAGAATACTGCTCCAACGAAGTCCAGTGGGTGAGGGATCAGGTCCAGGGGAAGGCCCAGCCAGATAGTTTCCCCGATGAGCTGGCATGTGGTCTCCCCGAGCCTAACCCAGGAGCCGTCCTCGTACCTGTCAACCCACGTGGAGGTGACTGTACCCACGTAGACCTCGACGCCCACGTCGTAGTCTACCCCCATGCCGCCGTAGTACACGGCGGGCTGGGACGCCCCTGTGGTGGGATCCCGGTCCACGTCCAAGCCGAACTCTATGGTGTAGGACATGTAGGGTAGTGGAGGCTTGTTCAGAGTGACGTCAAGGAATAGCCGCACGTCTCCTGTGCCTAGGTCTTCCACAGCGAAAACATCCACCTTCTTGATGTCCATCTCCATTGGAGAGAACTCTAGTTTGCCCTCATAGAAGCACCTCTCGAAGTTTAACGTGTCCCCGGAGTCGTCCTCAACATGGTTGGACTCGAAGAAGTGCCCCGCGTACACGGGTAACGGATTTAAAAGGATAATGAACAGAAGGAACGCGGTAGCGCCCTGCCTCAGCTTCATAGAACCCCCGACATTTACAAGCCATTTAATCGTAAAAGATTATTGTTAGGAGGGCGTGTCCCAGGCCAACCAGAGGAGCGCCAGGCCGTTCTCCGTCCTCACCTTGCGGACCCCCCGGAAGCACACAGTAGGCGTTGCCCGGCTCCAGCGTCAAACCCTCCCCAAACCCGAGGGTGGCCTCCTCCCCTGTGTCCGTCAACCGGAGCCCTATCCGCACAGGCTCCTCTGGGGTCAGCTGATCCCTGTAGAGCTCTACGTCTCTCAGCAGCCTACCAAGCTCCTCGACCAACATACGTGTAAACCACTATTGGCCGGGGGTTTAAGATTACTTTGAGCCATCAGGTTGGGACAGACTCGCCTCTAGTAGATGTGGAACACGTACCCCGGCTTCTTCGGAAACAGGGCTTCCATGAGGGCCCTGTGGCTGTCCCTAACCCTGACGTCAGGGTAAGCGTCCATGATCTCCCCGAGGCTCCTGTGGCCCAGAAGCATCTGCGGGAACACGTAGGGGTTGAGACCTATCGTCCTGTCCCCGGTCTCACTGTTCTGCTCGACGCCGACGATCTTGCCGTGCTCCACGCTCACCTTGACGTTGAACTTCCTGAAGTTGAGGTTCAGGGCCTCCGTCAGGTCCCCGTAGCCTGAATCGCGTAGCCTAGACTCCAGGAGGGGCGCCAGCTTCCTCAGGAGCCGGGGGATGTCCAAGGCCTTCACCTGCCAGGCGTAGGGCCTCACGCTCTCGCCTCCGAGGCTGATGAGGGCCCTGGTGGGCTCGTCGCCATAGAACTGTTTTGAGACCACCTTGCTCAGCCCATGTGTTCGACAGGTCTCCTTGATGAATGTGAGGATATGCTCCGCGTATGCGGGGGACTCCAGGTCTGCCTCCTTCAGCAGGAAGGCGCCGTCTCCCTGTTTCACGTTGTACCTCAGATAGGCCTTCATCTCGCAGTCTTCTGTGAGGACCACCGAGTTGAAGGGCTCGCCGTTGTAGTGGCCCGTCCTGTGCTGCATCAGCCAGACGTTCCGGGTGCGGGGGCAGCGCACATGGTATCGGCTCTGCGCCTCGTCGAGCATCCTGGACGCCGCGTCTATGTCGGGTTCGCTGAATGGCCGTGCCTCGAGGCTGGAAGAGTGCTCCGGGACCTTATCCGCATCAATGCTAGTGGAGTGGTCCAGGTCCACGGCGTACTCGTAGCCGAACTGCCTGTAGAAGTAGGGTATCCCGGCGAGGGCGCACAGGTCGAAGCCGTTGTCCCCGGCGTACACGTCAAACCTGTCGTTGAGTATCCTCTGGAGCCCCCGCCCCCTGTGGTCCGGGTGGGTGGCCACGCACCCCATCTCGGCCACCCTGAGCTCCAGGCCGTCCACCGCCCAGGTCTGGGGTATCAGGATGAGGGCCGCCACCGTCTCCTCTCCACACTCCACGGCCATGACGTGGTCCAGGCTCATCTCCGGGTAGTGGTCCAGGAGACGCTGGATGATCATGTCTACACCCTCTACCCTGAATACGGTGTGCATCAACTTGTACACCGCCTCCATGTCGCCCCGTGACCTGGGTTTACTGAACCTGTACCCATCCATCGCCATGTTTCAGGTAGGAATAGTAGCCCAGGGTTAAATGTTGCCGTTGATAGACCTGAACCTGCCCGAGGTGATAGTGCTCAAGATCAGGCTCCCCCACACCACATGCTACAGAAGGGAGTAGTGGTCGCTATCCACACTCCATAAAATGAAATATACTTCAGTGTTTTTACTCTGTCTGAGGCCTTGGGCTTGGCGTGTGAGGGCAAGAAGGATAGCTTAGGTAGCGGTGAGTTTGAGCGGAGGCTCATAGAGGAGATGGGCCAGATATCGTCGGGGCTGGCTCACGACCTGAGGAGCCCCCTCCAGACCATCCAGAACGCCCTCTTCCTGCTGGAGAGGAGCCCCGAGAACCCGCTGTTCTACGAGATGATTAAGCTGAGCCTGAGGCAGGCCACCGACATCCTGGACAACTTCAGGGACTACTACAAGGGGCACCAGTTGAAGCCGGTGGAGGCTGACCTGGTGAAGCCCTACGAGATGGCCGCCGCCGAGCTGCAGGTGCCGGAGAACGTGAAGATGGTCGCCCAGATAGAGGAACTGCCAAGCTTCATCATGGACCCCAGTAAGGTGGCCCTAGTCTTCAAGAAGCTCATGCAGAACGCCCTGGACGCCATGCCCGACGGCGGAGAGCTCGGCGTCCGGATAAGGGACGCGGGAGATTTTATCGAGGTCCAGATCAGTGACACCGGCTGCGGCATCCGGGAGGACCTGAGAGATGTGATCTACGTCCCCTTCATGTCCAGGTTGAAGAACGGTAAAGGGCTGGGCCTCCCGGCCGTCAAGAGGATCGTGGAGGCCCACGGGGGAACCATATGCTACGTGACGGAGCTGGGTAAGGGCACCACGTTCACCTTCACGCTGCCCAAACGCAACTGATTATATGACGCGGCCCCCAAAATAGACAGGATAACATTGGTCGCAGTCAACAACCGGCTCATCCATAGACACCTCTCCGACCCCAAAATCTCAAGGGTGTACAGCCTCCTGGAGAACGACGTCGAGGTCCAGAGCCTTCTGAGGATGGCCAACGTGATGGCCGTCGAGAGGTTGAGCTACAACGACCACGGCCCCACCCACGCCAGGATAACAGCGGGGAGCGCCCTGGAGATATTTGACCTGATAACCAGGGCCGTGGAGCCGTCCAGCGTGGCCCAGAGCGGCCTCGGGTACGAGGATGCGAGGTTGGCCGTGCTATGCGGCGCCTACCTCCACGACGTAGGCAACGCCGTGCACAGGGTGGGACACGAGGCAATCAGCGTGCACCTATCTGCGCCCATACTGGACAGGCTGCTCCCCTCCCTATACAGCGAGGACCCGGCGCTAATGTACAGAGTGAAGTCGGAGACGCTGCACACCATATACGCCAGCGACGATAAGGTGCCCTGCCTCAGCGTCGAGGCGGGCATAGTCACCGTGGCGGACGGCACGGACATGGCTGAGGGCCGCTCCAGGGAGCCCTTCAAGGGGGGAAAGAACGACATCCACAGCGTCTCCGCCCTCGCCATAAAGAAGGTGGAGCTGGTGAGAGGCGACTTGAAGCCCGTGGGCATCAGGGTCCACATGGAGAACCCTGCGGGCATATTCCAGATCGAGGAGGTCATAGGCAGGAAGCTGGCATCCAGCGGGCTCAGGGACCTCATAGAGGTCTCCGCTCTGATGAACGGCGAGGAGATCAAGACCCCGCTGTAGGTGCCGGCCATGCGCATCTGGTCCATCCACCCCAGGTACCTGGACTGGAAGGGGCTGGGCGCCCTCTGGAGGGAGACTCTCCTGGCTCAGAGGGTGCTCCTGGGTGGAACCAGGGGGTGGAGGAACCACCCCCAGCTGGACAGGTTCAAGGGCCACGTGGAGCCCCTGAAGGCTGTGGGCTTCTACCTGGTTGAGGTTCACAGGGAGGGCCGCAGGAGGGGCTACAGGTACGACTTTTCCAAGATTCTGGAGCCGGTGGACGCCGTGGAGCAGGTATGCTTGACGCGGGGTCAGCTGGAGTACGAGTTCAAGATACTCAACGAGAGGCTTGCGAGGCGTGACCCGGCCAAGCTGGAGGAGAACCAGAAGGCTGAAACATTGGAGCCTCACCCCATGTTCCGCGTTGTGGAGGGGCCGCCTGAGCCTTGGGAGAAGTCTTACTGGCGCGGTACCAAAGGGCAGTGAGCAACAACAGTTATGGAATGTGGGGCTGCTTGGGTTCGTGAGGGAACTCCAGCACCTTCTCGCACCACGCCGCCACCCTGAAGAGGCCGATATCATCGTAGGGCCGGCCTACGAGCTGGAGGCCCAGAGGCAGCCCCTCTCCGCTCAGGCCCGAGGGCACCGTGACCGTGGGCAGCCCCGTGAGGCTCCAGGGGAAGTTGAAGGCCGGGCTTCCGGTCCACTGGAGCCCCTGGGGGGCCGTGTCCACGGTGGAGGGACATATGAGGCAGTCGTAGCCCTCCAGCAGCCTAACCACGTCGCTTATGATCTGTCCCCTGATCCGTTGGGCCCGCAGGTATGCGGTGGCTGGGATCAGGAGGCCGCTGGATATGAAGCCCTTCAGGTAGTCCCGGTACTCGTCGGCCCTCTCCCTGAACATGTCCTCGTGGGCCGCGGCCGTCTCCACAGCCATGATGACCCTGTGGACGCTGGGCACCATCTTGAAGCTATCAGGCAGCTTCACGTCCACCACCTGGGCTCCTTCGCCCCAGAGCTTGCCCACGGCTTTCTCGAAGCCAGGCCAAACCTCCTCGGACGCGTTCTCCTTGAAGTAGCCACTCAGGAGGCCCAGCCTCGGCGGCTTACCCGTCTGAGGCCCATCGGAGAGGTCGGGGCGTAAGGTCCTCAGGGTAATCAAGGCGTCCTCCACGGTCCGCGTCATGAAGCCTACGTGGTCCAGGCTCCAGCTGAGGGGGTAGACGCCTCCCCTGCTGAGGAGGTCGTAGGTGCACTTGTACCCCACGATGCCGCAGTAGCTGGCGGGGCGCACCACGCTGCCCCCCGTCTGGCTCCCGAAGGCCAGGGGCGCCATGCCGCAGGAGACGGCGGCCGCTGAGCCGCTGCTGCTTCCCCCGGGGGTGTGCCCCGTGTTCCAGGGGTTCCTCGTCGGCGCAGGGTCGTGTAACGCGAACTCGGTGGTCTCCGTCTTACCCAGGACGATGGCCCCCGCCCTCTTCAGGGCCTTCACCATGTCGGCGTCGTGGTCCGGGACGAACCCCGCGAACAGCGGTGACCCCATGGTGGTGAGGGTGCCCTCCGTGTAGTAGATGTCCTTCACCCCCACGGGGATGCCGTGGAGGGGGCTCCTGAAAACTCCCTCGGCGGCCTCCTTGGTGGCCTCCTCGGCCGCCTCCATGACCTTCTCCCGGTCCACGGTGACCCAGGCCTCCACCACGGGCTCCAGCTTCTCTATTCTATCCAGGAGGGACTCGGTGAGGCGTGTGGGGGTCAGCATCCCGTTTCTCATGAGCCTGGCTGCCTCGGCCAGGGACAGCCTGTAGGGCTCCATTACGCTGCCTCCGGCCGCAGCTTAGTAACCGGCTCGGCTGAGGCCTCTAGAGGGTAGCTTCCCACCTCGTAAACCGCCTTGGCCGTCCTCTCGATGTGGTCCATGAACTGTTTCACTGTCTCCTCGCCCCACATGGTCCTGGCTGTCTCCGCCACCATGCGGATGTACTCCTTCTCCCCGTCACCGCTCAACGTGGTCACCTGATACTGGTGGTGGGGCTTCACAGATTTTACGTTGACGAATCCTGGACGGCCAAGACTTCAATGAAACACACTCTTATCTCGGCTGCTGCCATCATGAGGTTATGAGTGAAGGAGACGGAGACATCAGGAACGTGTACATGCTGGGCTTCGTCAGTTTTTTCACTGACGTGTCCACAGAGATGGTGTTCAGCATCCTGCCGGTCTTCATTCTGGGTCTCCCCGGCGGCAGCGTGGCCACCCTGGGCTTCATCGAGGGGGTGGCGGAGGCCCTCAGCTACATGCTCAGGGCCGTCTCAGGGGTCTTCAGCGACAAGTTCAGGCGCAGGAAGCCCTTCATCATCATCGGCTACGCCCTGTCCAACGTGGTGAAGCCCTTCTTCGCCGCCGCCTCCACGGTGACGGACGCCCTAATCATCAGGGTCGCTGAAAGGGTGGGTAAGGGCGTTAGGACGGCGCCCAGGGACGCCCTGATAAGCGACTCGGTGCCTGAGGGAAGGAGGGGGGAGGCCTTCGGCCTCCACAGGACCCTGGACCAGACGGGGGCCATAGTTGGGCCCTTAGTAGCCACGGCGGCGATGGTGTTCCTGGGCTGGACCGTCCGGGAGGTCTTCTGGCTCTCACTGGTGCCGGGCACCATAGCCCTGGTAATAATCCTTTTCGGCGTCAAAGAGATCGTGGGCGGTGAGCTCAGGGAGTTCAGGTTCCTCCAGGGGCTGAGGGAGGTGGCCAGGGGCAGGTTCCTGGCGCTTCTTGGCATAGTCGCCGTTTTCAGCCTGGGTGCCTTCAACTTCAGCTTCATTCTGCTGAACGCCAAGGAGATGGGGGTGGGGGACACCCTCATCCCGGTGGTGTACGCGGTGGTGAACGTCGCCCACACCCTGGTAGCCATCCCGGCCGGTAGGCTGGCGGACAGGGTGGGCAAGGAGAAAGTTCTATCTTACGGCTACCTGGTGTTCCTGGCTTCACTCGCGCTGCTGGCTCTGAGCCCTAGAATAGTGGTCTCGGCTTACCTGGTGGCGGCGGTCTTCGGAGCCTACGTGGGGGTTGTGGAGACGGTTCAGCGGGCCTTGGTCCCCGGCTACGTGGAGGCGAGCCTCAGGGGCACAGCCTACGGTCTCTACTACCTGGTGGTGGGTACGGCGTTCCTGGTGGCCAACTCCGTTGTGGGCGCCCTGTGGCAGAGCCAGGGCTTATGGGTCTCCAGCCTGTACAGCGGAGCCTTGGCTGCGGCAGCCTTCATAGGCCTCACATTGTTCAATAGAAAGTAGAGCCCCGCGCCTAATCCTCAATCCATTTAATCAACATCTACGACGCCGCGGCCTAGATTAGGGAGTAGTTGGCCACGTGCTTCAAGGCCATCGTTGATATGATGGTTGACGCCTCGGAGGGCCCAGGTGTAAAAAATTGATCAGGGCTTCAAGCCCATGCGCTTCAGGTCGGCCTCGGCCGCGATGTACCCGAAGCCCGCCCAACCCTCCAGGGCCAGTATCTCCCGCAGAATATCTGCGGCCCTCTCCTCGTCACCGTTGTAGCTGTACCAGTTGGCGACGCCGTACCCCGTGGTCACCAGGCCCAGGGCGCCCTGCTCCCTGGCCTCCTTCATGAGCTTCTCGGGGCTTCGCAGCCCCTTGTACATGAGGAGGCAGCTGTGGTAGTGGGTGTTCTCCACCACGTCCATGTCGGGCTCCACGCGGCCCAGGAGCTTCTCCGCCTCCTTCTCTCTGCCCAGGAGCCTGAGGGTCATGTAGGTCCAGTGGGCCGTGGCCACGTACTTCTCGTCCATCTCCGAGACCTTCATGCACATCCTGTAGGCCTTGAGGGCCCTCCGCAGGTCGCCCGCCAGGTAGTAGGACAGGCCGAGGTGGTACCAGACGTTGAAGTACAGGGTGCTGGTGGGTACGCCCCGGGGGTTGGGGAGGCCGTCGGGCTCCACCTCGTCAGGTGCCGATACCATGAGCTCCGCGGCCTTCTCGAAGTCGTCGACGGCGTTACCGAAGAGCCTTAACGTTATGAACCTGTGGCCCCTGTGCCTGTACAGCTTGGCGTAGCCGGAGTGCTTCTCCAGACCAATGCTGAATATGGCCAGGGCCTCCCTGTACCTTCCCAGGTAGGCTGTGCGTCTGCCCAGCCATATGATCCTGTCGGGGTCCTCGGGGCATTCCCTCCAGTCCTCCAAGGCCTTCTCGTAGAGCTGCCTCTGCTGCTCCAGAGCCTCCGGAAGCAGCGGCGCAGCGTATAGGGGCCTGCCGAAGAGGCTGAAGGCCTCGGGGACTCCGGGTAAAACGGTTTGAGTCATGTCGACACCAGAACACGGGACATATGGGTCCGGGGTCGTTAAAGGCTTGCCCCGGGGCGTGGACATCTTTAAACGTGTCCGGGAATCCTATGGGGTAACTGAGGTTGAGGTATTTGGAGAAGATTAAGGGTAACCGTGGGACGATGGCGCTGGCAGCCTTCTCCATCATCATGATCATAGGCATGGCATTCATCTACTTCTGGGAACCAGACGACGGCATAAACGTGACCGGGGTCAGGCGTGGCACCGTGGGGGTGATAGCCGTGGAGGGCGTCATCGAGGAAGCGCAACAGGCTCGGCTGCTGCTGGACGCCATACGTGAGGCGGTGAACGACGAAGCCATCAAGGCGGTGGTGCTGGAGATCGACTCCCCCGGTGGCTCCGCGTACCTTGTGGAGCAGGTGTACCTGGACCTCCTGGAGCTGAAGAAGTCCAAGCCACTGGTGGCCTCGGCCGCCACGGCCCTCTCAGGCGGCTACTACATAGCCGTGGCCGCGGACCAGATATTCACCCTGCCCACGGCTATGGTGGGTAACGTGGGCGTAATAGGCGTGGGCCCAGGCTTCCTGGTGCCCAGCGAGTTCACCTTCGAGACCGGGCCCCAGAAGGTCACCGGGTTCAGCCCCGCCCTCTTCCCCTTCAACATAACCAAGGCGTTGGACAGCTTCGCCTCGGCGGTGCAGCTGGGCAGAGGCTCCAGGCTCACCCTTAGCCTCTTGGAGATGAAGAGGGGCTCGGTGTGGCTGGGGACGGAGGCCGTCAACCTGGGCGTCGCGGACCAGATAGGGAGCCGGCAGGCCGCCCTGGACTACGCCGCCGGGCAGGCGGAACTGGACAGCTACAAGGTGGTGGACTTGGTGGAGAGGGTTAACCAGGGCGGCGGCGCCCTGTCTTCGGGGTACCCCACCGTAAGCCAACTCAACGAGGCTAACCCGCCACCGGCCCTCTACTACCTGTACATGCCTAACCAGATCTACATGCAGAACGGCCAGGAGATACCTGAAGGCGACTCCGAGAACAACGTGACAGAGGTGCAGGTGGGCCAGGTGGTGGTAGACGTGAGCCACGGCAACAAGGTGAGCCCCTACGTCATGGACGCCCTGGCCGCTGAGCTCGCCAAGCGTGGCGTCTTCCTGGGCTACGGCTACACGTGGGAGACCGTTGAGAAGGCCCTGGACCACGCCTCCTGCCTCATAGTGGTGGCCCCCACCCAGGCCTACAGCCACGAGGAGTACGAGGCCATCCAGAAATTCGTCCAGAGGGGAAACATGCTGGTGCTGTTCAGCGACGCCAGCACCGAGTTCCTCAGCACCAGCCAGATGCAGGGCCCCATCAACAGCCTGGCGAACCACTGGGGACTCCACTTCGGCAAAGGCTACCTGTACAACATGATGGACTACCACGGCTTCTACAGGAACATCAAGATCACCCAGTTCGAGACCAACTGGCTCACAGGTGGGCTAACCCAGCTGGTCTTCTTCACCTCGACCCACCTGAGCGCCACGGACAGCGACGCCGCCTACGTCAGTTGGGGCACCTACAACAGCGTCTCGGAGCAGATGGACGTCTACGGGCCTGTGGCGCTCCTGGACAAGGGGAACACTACGGTGGTGGCGTTCGGGGACATCACCTGGCTCATGGACCCGTGGATCAGGGTCGGAGACAACTACCAGCTAGCCATGAACCTGGTAGAAGAGATAGTGAGGATAAAGAACGGCGACTAGGCTAGACCTTGGATCAGAGCCACGTAGACCCTGGCCTGCTTCATGAGGCTGTCAACGTATACGAACTCGTCCGGGCCATGGGCCCCAAACCCTATGGGCCCGAAGCCTATTGTCTGGATGTCGGCCTGTCTGTAGAGGCGGCCGTCGGTGCTGCCGGCCCACTCTACGTAGAGCTCCGGCTCCGCGCCGAGGGCGGCTGGCACGGCCTTCATGAAGGCTTCGCCGAGGGGCGTGTCCGGGGGCGTGTAGTTGGCGGGGGTGTAAACCCAGTTTCCTTTGTCGTCCTTGGGGGCCAGTATCTCCCAGCTCCAGTCCGGGTCCCCCTCGCCGGCCTCGTCCAGATCGGCCTTGACCGATGCCACCACGTCGTCGGCGGTCTCCCCGATGACGAGGCGCCGGTCCACGGTGATGGTGCACTCGGCGGGCACCTGGTTGGTGACGGTTCCCCCCTGGATGATGTTGACGCTCTGCATGGGGTGGCCGATCCACGGGTGGAATTTATCTATGTGGTGCTCCAGGGCCAGGACCCCCTTGGAGGCCTTGGCTATGGCGTTCACCCCGTTGGTTCTGCAGGCGGCGGTGTGGGCGGCCCGGCCAAGGAACTTAACCTGGAACCCGAACATGCCGCGCTCGGCGACCCTCACATTCAGGTTGCTCTGCTCGCCGATGACCACGTAGTCTGGGCGCCTCATCTCCCCCGCCACAATCTTGTCCACTAGCACTTTGGAGCCGTACTGTGCGCCCTTCTCCTCGTCGGGCACCAGGTGGACGCCTACGCTGAGGGGCAGATCCATGTCCCTGAGGAGCTCCATTATGTGGATCATCACGGCGCAGCTGCTCTTCATGTCGCTGGCGCCCCTGCCGTAGAGCCTGCCGTCCTCCAGGACGGGGTCCCAGGGCTTCTTGGTCCAGGCTTCGGGCCTGGCGATGGGCACCACGTCCAGGTGGCCGTTGAATATCAGCTGCTTTTCTGCGCCTGGGTTGAGGGCGGCCTCGATGATGGGCCTGTCCTCGCCGCCGTGGAAGGTGACGGGGACCCCGGCGTCCTCCAGGAGGCCCTTGGCGCGGTGCATGACCGCCTTCTCCTGGCCCGTGACGCTGGGGACGCCTATGAGCTCCTTGGCGAGCTCGATGATCCGGTTCTCGTCGATCTTCTTGAATGCCTTCGATAGGGCTGTTTTACTCATTCTGCTTCCGTAGTTATTGGCTGCTGATGTAATTTAACGTGTACGAGCGCTGACGAGGGTCTGGTACTGTGGCTGTACCTTTCACGATTTAATTTTTGGATTGCTTTTAGCTAGTTTTGGGGTG
>DATKWY010000192.1:0-2504 GCA_035529295.1 Candidatus Desulfaltia sp.
AAGAGCCCTCCGGGCACCTTGGCTTACTTGAAGGACAACAGGGGCGTCGTGAACATGTTGAACGAGGCACCTTCCCGTGGCTCAGAGTACAACACAATTGATTCGCTGGCATATGACAACGAGGCTGGGGCCTTCAACCCAAACTACTACAGCCCCGGAACATACACCGTAACATATGTTTACAGTGTGCACCCACCCATCGAGCAGGACGTTAATGACTGGCACCTTAACCTGAAGCTGGCCAGCGAGCACCTGCCCTACAAGTCCGTCAAGATCGTGCTCATGGAGCCGGAGTACATAGAGAAACTGTACCCGCACCCGCCCACCCTAAAAAGGACTGACTACGCGGACAGGGTGGTCCTAGAGGGGGCGGCGGCCGAAAACGAGCTCCTGGAGGTGGAGATACTCATGAAGGGCACCCACACGTTCCAGGGCTTCGAGAGCTACGTAGCCGACGTGAGAGCCAAGACGGAGAACGCCAACATGGGGTACAGCCTCCAGTACTATACTGCCTCCGCCGTCATGTGGATCAACAGGCTTGCCGGCTTCGTGTTCCCCGCCCTCTTCTACGTGCTATACAAACGGTTCGGGGAAGAGAAGGACTTCACCGTGCCCACCTACCTTAGCACCCCACCCAACCCCGACAGGAAGCCCTGGCTGGTGAACCTCATATTCAAGAACGACGCCAGAGACTTCGACGATGACGGCCTCTACGCCACACTCCTGGACCTCCACGAGAGGAAGAAGATCAGGATCACCATGACAGGCGAGGAAGACCTGGTCATCGACCTGCTGGACGAGGGAGGCCTGGACAAGTATGAGAAGAAGGTGATGGGCTTCCTCAGAAGCCTCTCCGTCAACAACAAGGTGAACACGGAGCACATGAGGGGCCTAGCGAAGGTGGTAGGTAAGGACGAAGCCATCGCCCTCAAGGTGGCGAGGCTGCAGAGAGATTACACCGACATTACGTCAGGGGCCGACAAGAGCCTTTCGGACGCCTTCACCTACAATGGCAGACCGAGGATACTGCCCATGGTGGTCCTATCCATCCTCCTGTTCTTCGTGCCCGTCCTCATGCTCATAGGTAACCCCAACGTCCACAGCTTCCTATTCGCGGCCATGGGCCTCGCCGTCATCCCCTTCACACAGTCCATCATAGCCCTAGTCTTCCCCACCACCCTCTTCGGCCGGTGGAAGGAGGACTCCTACAAGGAGAAGCTGGAGTGGGACGCCTTCAGGAGTCACCTGAGTGACTTCAGCCAGCTCCAGCGCTACGGCACCGAGGACATCCACATGTGGGGCACTTGGCTCATCTACGGAACGAGCCTGGGCGTCGGCGAGAAGGTGGCCGAGGCCATGCAGGACCTTAAGATACCTTACGTGCCCGCCGCATTCACGCCCGTCATGTTCTACATGTTCCGCCCCATAACCACGGCCGCCATCCCCGGCAGGGGAGGCGGAGGCGGCAGGGGAGGCTTCGGAGGCGGAGGAGGCGGGTTCGGAGGGGGAGGCGGATTCGGAGGCGGAGGAGGAGGCGTCCGGTAGCCTAGTCCTCCTCATCCTCAAGATACTTTTTCACTGTCTTCAAGGCGTTGAGGAACTGGCCTCCGCGGCCCGTTATCACGTACATGGTGTTGCCGCCGTACTCGTCCTCTTCCAGAAGCTTCCGGTGGACCAGGTACTCCACGGCCTCCTTGGCCCTGTCCACGGGCAGGTTGGCCCCGTAGCTGATCCTGGTTATCCCGGTGGCGCCGCGTCTCCTGACAGTCTCCAAGATGTCCTGGTAGATGTCGTAGCGGGTCCTTCTCTCCATGACGCAGCCCTCAGAGAGGTGGGTCGGGCAGTTTTTCAGTCTTTTGTGGAGCAGACCTGAGCCTCACGGAGGGGTCCGAGCGCAGGGACTCGGTGTAGATGATCTCGTCCACATCGCATCCGTTCTCTATGCGCACTTTTCTGCCATAGACGCTCCGGGCTCTGCATCCGCTCCGCAGCTGCACGTCGTCGCCGTACACGTCCTCCACCCGGGCCCTGTCATTGATGATGATGACTTCTCCCACGAGGGGGCCCTCCACTTCGCCGCGTTTAGCGATCTCGATCCGGACCGCTTTCGCCCCGCGCCTGGTTCTGAGGACGTTGGTCTCAATGTACTTCCTCGCCCTCAGGGTGTACGCCTCGATCTTGCCTCCGACCCTGACCTCCCCAGCCTCAATATCTCCGCCGACAGACACCTTACCCCCCACCTTCAGGCGCTCCTCCAGGGTGAGGCCGCCGTCCACCTTCAAGGTGCCCCCCACCTCAATCTCCTGTCCTCTGCCGTCCCCATCGATCTTAACTGTCCCCCCCACCCGGATTCGGTCGAAGGTGAGGTCCCCGTCGCTCTTCAGGGAGCCGCCGACCTGGATGTCCCTCCCCTTCCCGCCTGCCCGTTTGACCAGCCCACCCACGTCGATCTCCCCGAACTCCAGGGGCGCGCTGGACTTGAGGGTGCCCCCCACGTCAATGGT
>DATKWY010000193.1:0-2345 GCA_035529295.1 Candidatus Desulfaltia sp.
TGAAGTACATCGACGAGTTCGGTGTGTACTCGTTGTACTGGCGGAGGTAGACACCAACCACGTCGGTGACCCCGGTCACCAGAGCCAGGTCTATCCAGGCCCAGCTCACCTCCTGGCCACGACGCTCGGGGCTGAACCGGCCGTACGCCCATGAGAGGTATTGCTCTACCATGGACAGAGTGCTTTGTTTCATCCTCATCTCCTTGATGAGGGTTCCACGATCCTTGGCTTTACCCAGTCTGCTCTTGATGGAGTCCACATCGCTCTGAAGCGCCTCTGCCTCCGCGACCAAGCTTGAGTACGTGTCCTCTATCGAATCCTCTATCGCGTCGTGGCTTCTCTTGAGGGCTTCCCCGTCGCCGTCGTTGCGGGCCTTCACCCACTCCCCCAGGGCGTCGAACAGGGTTTCGCCGAGGATCGTCGGGTGCCCCGCCGCCTTTACCTCTTCACCGTATGCTTCATTCCACGGCGTGTTGTAGAAGGCTCTGGTGTAGCGGAGGTAGACCGGGAAGGGCAGGCCGAGCCTCTGGGCCGCAGGAACCACCTCGGCGTAGTAGCTGGTCTCACCCGGGCCCCCGACGTGGGCGAGCACAGGCATCGCGGAGTCCACGATCACCTGCCTGGAGTCGACACGGGGGCTTATCCAGTCGATCACCTCGCTGAGGTCGGGGCTGGAGGCGCTGAACGAGTACTCGTACTCCGTCTCGCAGCGGGGACACCTGCCTTTCACCGAGGCGGTTGAGCCGCCGCCTACATATCTGGTCTCGATCCTGGCCCTGTTGCAGCCGGGGTTGGAGCACTCGAGGAAGAACGGGACGTAGTCTCTGCCCCTCCTCCCTATCTGGGGCCTGAACCCGTACGCCTCCACCCGCTCGGCGGCCTCGTTGGTGGCCTCGATGAAGCCGCTCCTGTTGGGCTCGGCGAGAAGCGTCTCGTAGCCCCGCTGGAAGAAGGGCCGTATCTCTGGCTTGGAGGGCGACACTATGGGCACTCCGAGGTCGGCCTCCAGGTTGACGACGGTGCCGATGATCTTCGCCGCCCAGTCCGAGACGTTGTCCGTGGAGTAGTAGGCGCCCCTGACGATGATGAGTATATGGTCCAGGTTCCTCATGACGCGCTCCTGGGTCTCCGGCTTCACGTCCTTCATTATGCCCCTGTAGTTACTCGTGATCTTCTCCACGGTCTTGGTGAGCCACTCCTCGGGCGGGTTGGGGAGCATGTGGATGGGGCTGCCTTCGTACTCAGGGCCGGCCGGGTAGGTGATCAGTAAGCCCCTCGCTGAGGGGCTCGGCAGCCTGATGTTCAGGAGCTCGGCCTGGACTCCATCATAGTCCGCGTTGTAGAACACGGGCACGTATCCGCCGCCGATGGCGCAGAGGGTGTGGGCGTACGCGATCTTGTTCAGTATCAGGCTGGTACCCGCGAGGCACATGGGCTGTTGGCCCGCCTCCACGACGCCGGCGTCCAGCGAGTCGATTCTATCGCCGACCCTGCCCGTGAGCAGGCCCAGCTCCCGCTGATAGCCCTTGAGGGCCTTCCTGAAGCCCTCAACGTCCTCCGGCGGCGAGCCGTACTTGTCTCTTATCCCTTTCAGAAGCGACGCCGCCTCACCCATATTAGCTGGGATAACGCCCCAGAGAATCTCCGCCAACTCAGCCCTTGAGCCGTCCTTGACGTATCCGCTGTAGATCAAATGGGCCTGAGGAAGCGAGTCGTCAGACAACTGGTTCACCTAGATTGTATCGAAAGTCAAAGGAGGTTATAAAAACCCTTTCAGGCTAGTCCTAGGAGCCTCGCCGCGTTGCCGTGGAATATCTTCTCTATGCTGCCCCGCTCCAGGCCGATGCTGTAGCAGGCAATGAGCTGCTGCCTTAGGTACTCCTGGCTGAAGCCTCTGGGGAAGTAGCTGGAGTCGGTGCCGAACACCAGCCGCTCCGGCCCCACCGTCTCCATGGTCTTCCTGATGAGGTCCTCCATGGTGAGCTGGTAGGGCATCCACCTCATCCACTGGTTGCTGCCGGAGGAGTCGATCAACACGTTGGGGCACGCCCAGCATAGCTGGAGTAGCTCCCTCCAGTAGCAGGCCCCGAAGTGTGGTACCACGAAGCTCAGCGTGGGGAAGCTGGACGCCACCTCCCAGAGTGTGAGGGGGTTCATGTTCTTCAGGTCCCTGGGCGGGCCTCCGCCGCCGCCGAGGACGCCGAAATGTATTAGTACCGGCACCTTCAGCCTCTCCGCGGCCTCCCAGAGGGGGTAAAGCGCCCTGTCGTCCACGGGCCTGGTCTGGCTTGACGCTATCATCTTGTAGCCCTTGAGCCCCAGCTCCTCGACGCCGCGCTCAAGCT
>DATKWY010000194.1:0-5057 GCA_035529295.1 Candidatus Desulfaltia sp.
CCACCACCACACCGCTTCTCTTTAGGCCGCATTCGATGAGGCCGCCGATGACCGTCTCAGCCATGGTCCAGGTCTTGGCCTCCTCTCCGTCGGGGACGATGAGTTTAATCGGCGACAGCTCCTTCAGGCCCATCATGACAGTTTCTGAGTGGAGCTCATCTATTGTGGGTGAAGTGACCAATACGCACACAGATGCGTCGGGCAATAGCTCCGCTATGATCTCACCTATGTGCCTGGACAGTCCCCCGCCCACCAGTATAGGGTAGCCTCTCTCACCCAGCTCAACGTGAGCGGCCACCCTGGCCGCGGCGTTCATCGGAGGCTCTTCCCGACGGCTCCGGCCACTGGCTCCAGCTCCATCATGAGCTGCTTGAACTCCCCTGGTGTGAGGCTCTGGGCTCCGTCGCTGAGGGCCTTCTCGGGGTGGGGGTGCACCTCGATCATGAGGCCGTCGCTGCCGGCGGCCACCCCAGCCTTGGCCATGGGGGACACCAGGGACCTGATGCCTGTGCCGTGGCTGGGATCGATTATCACGGGTAGCGGGCTCACCTGGTGGATTACGGGCACGGCCGCCACGTCCAAGGTGTTCCTGGTGATGACGTCGAAGCCCCTGACGCCTCTCTCGCACAGGATGACGTCGGGGTTTCCTTCGCAGAGGATGTACTCGGCGCAGCAGAGCCACTCTGCTATGGTGGAGGACATACCCCGTTTGAGGAGAACGGGTTTGCTGGCTCTGCCCACCTTCTTGAGCAGGGGGTAGTTCTGCATGTTACGGGACCCGACCTGGAGGACGTCGGCGTAGCTCTCCACCAGCTCTACGTCCTCTGGGGCCATCACCTCTGTAACCACGGGCAGTTTGGTCTCGTCCCTGGCCTCCGCCAGTATCTTGAGGCCCTCCTCGCCCAGCCCCTGGAAGCTGTAGGGCAGTGTCCTGGGCTTGTAGGCGCCGCCTCGCAGTATGTGGGCGCCGGCCCTCTTCACGGCGTCGGCGGCCTCCATGAGCTGCTCTCTGCTCTCCACGCTGCAGGGCCCGGCTATGACGATGACCTGGCTGCTGCCGAGCTTGATGTCTCCGACTCTCACGGTGAGCCTGTGCTCTCTGTGCTGCTTCACCGCTAGCTTGATCATCTCGGTTACCTTCAGCTCGCCCATGTCTCAGGGTACCCCCCTGAGCGGCAGCCCTGTTCGCATGGGCCTACACTCCTTGGCTGGTCCGTCACAGCTCACCGGGTTTGCTTGGGTGAGGGCACGGGTTTTAGAAACTTTTTGAAGAACTGTGTATAGGTCTTCGGGCTGGTATCTGGTTAGATGAATTGGCGCATTTATTACACCACCAAATGCAATGCATGGCAGTCTCAGCACATCATATAAGAGTTCTGGACAAGTGGAATCATCCATATGCTCGGGGCTTCAGTGTACACAGATCCTTTATTCTGTGTCTACGCGTTTGAGCAACGTACACCCCTGTTTCTGTACAGGTTTACATGCAACAGGCTTAAACGTCTCAGGGCACGGACCCCACTTATGGAAGAGCGCCTCTCCCCGTTGACACGGATCATGATGCACCCAGACTTTAAGGCCTTCAGCGGCCCCTCAGCCTTCAGGGTACTGGAGAAGGCTAAGGCCCGGCTCAACGTGGGCCAGGTTGACGTGAGGGACCTCCTCATGGCCGTGTCGAGTCTGGGGGCGCTTACGGAGAATGAAGTGGCGCTCATCTATGCTCTTCAGGATCATGCGTGCAAGAGGTGCGGAGCCTGCTGCAGAGAAAACGCTTCCCTCAATGTGAGTAAGCTACAGCTGAAAGCCGTGTCAGGCCTCACCGGTGAGACTTACAAGAAGCTGAAAAGGAGGACCCGGGCTCAGCCCAACAGAGACGGAACCATGAGGCTAAGCAGACAACCTTGCCCGTTTCTGGAGGGCACACTGTGTAGTGTGTACGCTGCAAGGCCTGACGAGTGCAGAGGATACCCGGCGAACAGTGTTCTCCGAGCCCTGGCGGATGGCCAACCGATCCCTCAAAGATGCCCCATCTCGGATGACCTCCTAGTGGAGATAGTGATCAAGCGGGCCCTGGAGGAGAAGATGCACAGAGAGAACCCCGGGCTACTAGAGGAGTTCACCGACAGGAGGCGGAAGGAGAGGACTCGCCTGAGGGGGCTGACCTCGGCCCAGAGGACGAAGGTCCTCGCGGACAAGTACCGTGGCACGCTGATGGAGCAGTCTGGCTAGGAAAACTTTTCCAGCGTGGTAGCGAACAATCGGGGTAGTGAACCCCATGAAGCATATCATCCTGGACACTGACCCTGGAGTAGACGACGCCCTGGCCTTCATGCTGGCCCTCAGCAGCCCTGAGCTGGAGGTGGAGGCCGTCACCACGGTGGCGGGCAACGTCAGCCACGAGAAGGGGCACAGGAACGCCAAGCAGCTGCTGGAGTTCCTCGGAAGGACGGATATCCCTGTGTGCGGTGGCGCAGAGAGGCCCATGCTGAGGGAAATGAGGCACGCCGAAGAGTTCCACGGCAGGTCCGGGCTGGGGGACGCTGCCCTGCCCGAGCCCAAGATGAGATCTGACCCTAGGAACGCGGCCCAGGTGATCCACCAGAAGGCGCGCGAGCTGGGACGGGACCTGACGCTGGTGGCCATCGGCCCACTCACGAACATTGCGGCGGCCATACTCTCCGACCCATCTCTGCCGGGGACGGTGGGCGGCCTCGTCATCATGGGAGGCGCCTTCAACCTCACCCCCTATGGGCTGGGCAACGCTAATGCTGTGGCGGAGTTCAACATATGGCATGACCCGGAGGCAGCCAGGATCGTGTTCAACAGCGGGATGCCGCTGGTCTGCGCCGGCCTGGACACCACAACTCACCCCGAGTACAGGATGAGTGCAGCCATGTTCCAGGAGATCAAGGCCAAGGACACAGAGAGGTCGAGGCTCATAGTGGACCTGTGCGGCGGCCTGGTGAAGCGGTTCAACGGGTTCAGCCTCCACGACCCCATGGCTGTGGCCTACGTTGTGGATCCCACCATCTTCAGGACAGAGAAGTACAGGGTGGACGTGGAGACAGCGGGGGAGCTCACCAGGGGCATGACGGTGGTGGACCGCAGGCACTACCACAGGGTCCGGGACGAGACCAACGCAGAGATCATGGTGGAGGTAGATGCCGAACGGTTTCACAGGCTCATCATGGAGAGGGTGGCTGGGGGCTAGTGGTGGACATCATCTGCTGCGGGGCCATAAACTGGGACATCAACCTGTTTATGGAGCGGCTGCCCAGGACCGGCGAGGAGGTGCCCGTCACGGAGATCCAGCGGGTCTCGGGGGGCACAGCGGCTAACGTCTCGGTGGCCGCGGCCCGCATCCTGGGGCCCGGCAGGGTGGCCTTCATTGGGGCCTTGGGGGTGGACGACGTCGCCGAGCAGCAGATCAGGATACTGGGCGAGGAGGGCGTGGATCACAGCGGCGTCGTCAAGGTGAGGGGTGAGGAGTCCGGTCAGGCCTACATCAGCATAGGGGCGGATGGCTCCAACGAGATCCACACCTACTTCGGCGCCAACCTCAGGTTGACCGGGGACCACATGCGTGACCTTGAGAGGCTGAGCCTCGTGAAGCAGTCAAAGGTGTGTGTGATCATGGATCCGCCTATAGAGGCGGCGGAGGCGCTGGCTGCCCTTTGCAGGAGTCATGGAGTCACGGTCATGTGGGACCCTGGGGTATACGCGGAGAACGGCCTGGATGCGTTGCTGCCTACCCTGAGGAACACGGACTACTTCATATTGAACCACCTGGAGTACGAGAACCTTCTGGGCACCAGTGACCCCAAGACAGTCATGAGGACGCTCCACGGCCACGTCAGGGGGATAAAGGCCATAATAAAGCACGGGGCCAGGGGCTCCACGCTGTGTCTGGATCCTTCGGGGGCCACTGTGGCCATGGATGCGGTGCCCCTGGGCCGCCTGGGGTTGAGGGTGGTGAACACGGTGGGTTGTGGGGACGCCTTCATAGGGGGCTTCGCCTCGGCCAAGGTGGAGTGCCTGGGGGACATGGAGGCTCTGAGGCGGGCGAGCGCCGCGGGCAGCTTCAAGGCCACCAGGAAGGAGACTCGGGGCGGGCTGACTCGGCGTGAGCTGTTGGAGCTGCTGGAGCGTTGGAAGGCGTTGTGATCTTCTGGCGCTGACCCTTGACTTGAGTTGTCGAGCTTAACGGAGTCGTCTAGGTTAGGTATGGTGCCGTGACCACGGCCATGGCCAGGGCCAGGGTGCCTGCTACGATGGCCATCGCGGCGGCGAAGACGAAGGGCTTCCAGCCGACGCTGGCTATGTCCTTGAACTGTACCTTGGTGCCGACTCCGGCGAAGGATATGGCAAGTAGGAAGGGTATAAGTGAGGACTTGAGAGCCGTCTTGGCTAGGCCCCAGCCTATGCCGAGGAAGGTGAAGGATGAGGCGTCCAGAGCCGCGCACAGCAGAGAGTTGACGAGGAAGGCTACGGCGAAGAGGGGTACGGTGACCTTGGCCTTCACTCCATTGGTGCCCTCAGCGCGGCTCAGGTAGAAGGTGGAGGCCAGCACCACGGGGGCGATCATGAATATCCTGATGGACTTGATTATCATGGCCGGCTGCATGCAGCTGGCGTCCAGGGCGATGGCGGCGGCGATGACCTGCGCTGACTCGTGGACTCCTGAGCCCACCCCCACGGCGTAGACGGTGGGGCTGCCCAGGAGCCACTGGTTCACCACCGTGTTGGAGAAGAGGTAGGGGTACAGGAACATGCTGATCAACCCGAAGAGGGTTATCCCGCTGAGGGCCACGCCTATCTCCTCCTCCTTGGCGTTTATGGCGGGGGCCGTGGCGGCGATGGCTGAGGCGCCGCATATGGATGTGCCTACGCCTATGAGGATGGCCAGGCGGCTGCTGAGGCCCAGCCTCTTGCCCAGCAGTATGCTGGCGGCGTAGCTGAACACTATGATCACTAGGGCGTTGACCACGCCCAGGCCTACCTCGAGCCACACGGAGGCGCTGGTGACCAGGCCCAGCACGGCTATGGTGAGCTTGAGC
>DATKWY010000195.1:0-6354 GCA_035529295.1 Candidatus Desulfaltia sp.
AGGGTCTCATGCCACTTCTTCAACACCGAAGACGAGATAGACGCCCTCCTAGCCATCCAAAAAGCCGCCCTATCCTAGTTTTTCCATAATTATAACCTCATCACAGTCATACTGATCCCCGCTACTCAATCATTATTAGAAAAAACCTGAAACAAGGTACTGATGCCCCCAGGAGCGCACCTAAAGCTAGCCATACTAGCGGCAGCCCTACTTATGCTCATGTCTCCAACAGTGGGGGCCGACACCGAGATCACCGTCACCCAGAGCTTCATCACCAAGGACAGGGTGGACTTGGGCGAGTTCATTACCGTGGGCTACAGGCTGGTGTGGACAGCCACCAAGGAATCCGTGTCATACGCCCAGGTATACATTAACGGTAGGCTGTGTGAACAGTATTTCAACGGTTGGTACATGATCACGGATACAGCAGACGACTTGGCCTACAGGTCGTACAGTATCGGATCTGTGATAGCTGGGGGGATGCCCCGAAGCTTCCAGATGAACTGCGACACCGAGACATGCGTGTTCGACAAGGTCATCGTTAACATGTACCCCGAGTATGAGAGAGTCAACGTGGGCGAGGCCCCGCCTCTTGTATGGTACGCTTACTACGCCTTCAACTTCGAGGTTTTCAAAGGAGAGATCGTGTTCAACGACACTGGCCCCTATGATACCATTGGCACCCGGGGAATCACAGTGGATCGCATAGTGGACCCGGTGCATGGCATCCACGGATTCGAAGCGGACACCGTGAAGATAACCTGGGACAAAGTGGAGGTGATGCTCTTCAGCGACAAGAGAAGATACGATGCTGGCAGTGAGGCAAAGATATCCTACAATGCTCACTACATGTCAGACACTAAGCCATTCATAGGCACAATTGAGCTGAACGACACTCTCACCAAGGACCATGTGGGCAAGTACAAGTACACCGTGAAATCCATAGACGACCACAGGAACGGAGTAACAGCCTTCACCTGCAACGTCGTGGAGACGATCTACGACAAGATAATAGTGGAGCTAGAGACACAGAAAGAAAGAGTCAATGTCGGTGAAGAAGCGCCCATAACCTACAGAGCGTACCATGCCTACGACAACCTGGAGTACAGCGGAGACATAGTATTCATCCCTAAACTCCTCGAGTCCCCAGGAGCAGCGGAAGTCAGAGTCCTCAGGCTCAGGGACATGGTTTACTTCATAGGTGCCTTCGAAGCTAACACCGTCCACGTGGTCTGGGACCAGATACAAGTAGACCTCAGCGTAGACGATCACCGTGTAGACCAGGGCGAGATAGCGGAGGTCGACTACACGGCACGCTACGCCTACGACGGCCAGCCCCTCGACCCAGGCGCAGTCAAGCTGAACGCCTACACCATGACCATGGACACGGTGGGGGACTACACCTTCGAGGTAGTTGAAGTGGGGCCCAACCCGCACAACATAACCTCTGTGAGCTTCAACGAGTGCAAGGTGGTATGGGACCAGGTCGCGGTGAAAGTGAAGTCGCCGACAGAGAGAGTAGTAATGGGCACCATGAGCGAACCCGACGTGGAGGCCCACTATGTCTACGACCAGAAGCCCTTCCAGGGCACCTACAGGCTCGACAAGGAGTTCTCCGCGGCCCCCGGCTCCGAGGCCTATCGGGTCACGGGAATAACCGACACTCTTTACGGCTTGAAGGGTTTCACCTGTCAGGAGGGCACCTACTACTTCGACACCGTCGAGGTTGAGCACAGGGAGAACCAGCTCATACCCGGTATGATCCAGGTGACCCTCAGCCTGAGGTACGGGACTGATAACGCGCCTATAGACGACGCCGGCGTCATAGTCAACGGCGAGCCATGCGCTTACCAAGGGGGAGGAGTCTACACCGCGTCCCTCACCAGCCTGCAGCCCATGACCAGCCTCCAGAGCCTGATCCAGGTAGACGGCAAGGTCGTGGAGCAGTTGACAGTCACCGCCCCCATGGTGGGCAACATAGCCGTGATGGTCGCCATCCTGGCCCTCGTCGTCCTGGCGGTCAACAGGCTCAGGCGATGAGCCTGGCCGCAAGTCTTTTTCACAGGTACACCTTACACATATTGAGCCAAGATGGATATCATCGGACTACTCATAGGCATAGTCGTCGGGAGCATTGTCACATCCCCCTTCCTCT
This sequence comes from Candidatus Desulfaltia sp., assembly GCA_035529295.1. GTDB lineage: Archaea > Thermoproteota > Bathyarchaeia > TCS64 > TCS64 > RBG-16-57-9. The sequence continues at coordinate 2,156 of DATKWY010000195.1, forward strand.
GGCTGGCCGGTAAATGGATTGTCGGCGGGGAGAAGGCCAAGTTCTCTGACGCGGTCTGGATAGGCATCCTGGGCGCCGTCATCAACATGGTGATAGGGGCACTCGTCGGGGGCTCGGTGGGGTCCCTAGCCCAGCTCATGGCTTACCTTTATCTGGTTAAAACCTATTACGAGACCGGGTGGGGAAACGCCATCATAATCTCCATCCTTGCCGTGATAATAATGGCCGTAATGTTGGTCATCGTAGGGATGGTGTTCGGGATAAGCCTCGGGATGGGGTACGGCCCACCCTTCTAGCCACTTGAAGCTTTTTCATCTCTTCTCCGATAGTGGGTAGAGCCCCCCAGGGATGTTCATGAACTTCAGCGGGGTCAGGTCAGCTGGACCGAGCCCAGGGGCGTCCACGACGACTATGCTGCCAGCCACCCTGTTAAAGTAAGCCCTGAAATGGACCCTAGACTTTATGGCCACTATACCGAGCCTCCTCATGTCCAAGCCCACGGCGGTGAACAGCGCGTCGTCCAGGACCTGGTGCAGCGTCGGAGTGATGATGACGTGGTTGTTATCGCCGAAGCCCATCATGGCTGTCAGCCCCAGCTTCCTGCGGTCACCCCTGCTCATGGGCCCCGTAAGCCTATAACTGCACTCGTCCAGGTACTCCACCTTCCCAGATATCTCCACGGGGTCGCCGGAGTAGCAGCCTGCGTGGCCGCCCACGCTCACAGTCACCTCATCGCCCTTCCGGACCCTCTCCTTTACGCATCTGATGGCGGCCTCGTCGGCTATCGTCGCGACGCAAAAGTCTGTGGCCCCCTGGTCGACGAGCTCCCTCAGCACCCACGTGCTGTCACCCGTCCTATCACTGTGGTCGGCCAGTATTACAGGCGTCTTGCCTTCCTTGACCAAGCGAATGGCCTCGGCCACGCCCTCCCTAGTCTTGGGCAGCTTCTTGCCAGCGAAGGGCTCCCTAAGGCTCCACATGTAGTCGCTCATGTCCTGGGCTACGCTCTCGGCTAGCTCCATGTCTTCGTCCGTCGTCACGATGACCGTGGCCCCTACGTCGGGGACATCCGCGTATGCGAACCCGAAGGCCACGCTCACGTTGATGCAGTTGGGCTCCTCCCTCTCCCACATGCGGGCCCTCTCCATGATCTCCCTGGCCGGGCTCTCCTCTGTGCCCTGGTAGACGCTAGGCGTTATGATCCCCGGCTTCCTGATGGCCATGACGGGCCTTATGGCTTCCTTAACGGTCCTGATCATGCAACTGGCAGCCTCGTACCCTACCTCCTCGCTGTCCACGTGGGGGTAGGTCTTGAGTATGACGACGGCGTCCGCCGCCTCAACGAGCTCGTGATCCTCGTTGGCGTGTAGGTCCAAGGTGACCATGATGGGCATCCTCCCCACCACGGCGCGGACGCGCCTAACGATCTCGGCCTCGGGCTTCATGTAGCCGGAGGCAGCCATGGCCCCGTGGAGGGCCAGGAGCACCCCGTCCAGCTTGCCGGCACTCCTCAGGCCGTCGGCTATCCCTCTGCTGTACTTGTCGAAGCACTCCTCCGTTAGCCAGCTGCCGCTGGAGCCTCCCCTGCTTCTCGAGGCCGAGAGGATGCCCACGAGCTCCACGCCCGTGCTCTCCTCCGCCGCCTTTATGAAGCCGTTGATGTAGCTGGGTATCCCCCGGACAGAGTCCAGGACATCCTTCCCGTATAGGACGCCCCCAGCCTCGAAGTCCTCGACAGTTGTAGGCTTTGGGCAGAACGTGCAAGTCTCGTGACTGAAAGAAGCTACTGCTATTCTCATATGGTACACCGGTAAGAACTAGGGGGTCCGAGGGGATAAATTATACTGGGATGGCCTTCAGGAACCCTACGCCAACCCCCGTGACCTTCACCCGCACTGTCTCGCCCAGCCCGACGCCGGTCTCCAAGGCCACCGCCTTGTATACATAGTTGCGGCCCACCTTACTCGACCCTTTACCCCGCTCCGTCAAAAGCACCGTCCCCTCCCAGCCCAGCCACCTGCGGCCCACATCGACGGCCAGCTCCCTCCACAGGGCTGTGAGAACCCTGGAGCGCTCCTTGGTCTCCCTGCCGTGGAGCCTGCCCGGCAGGCCGGCGGCCTCGGTCCCCGGTCTCTCCCAGAAGCGGGATATGTTAAGCACGTCGGGGCGGAGCCACCGGATCAGCTCCAAGGAGTCTTGGAACTGTTCCCGGGTCTCTCCAGGGAACCCGCATATGATGTCGGTGGATACGCCCATCTCCGGGAAGGATTCACGGAACCTGCTCACGACTGCCTTGAACTCCTCCACCGTGTACCTCCGCCTCATGGCCCGTAGCACCTCGTCGTTGCCGGACTGGATAGGCACGTGTAGGAACTTGTAGACCTTGTCGCTGGCGTAGGCCTCCACCAGGCCGTTCAGCAGGGGCGCCGCCTGGTTGGGGGTCATCATGCCCACCCTCACCTTGAAGTCCCCCGGCACCCCTGTGATCATGTCCAGTAGCTGGGGCAGCCTCACGTCCCCGTCCTGGTAAGCGGCGGTGTCCTCGGCTGTGACCCACACCTCCCTGCAGCCATCATCAACCGCGGTCTTCACATCCTCCACTATGCTCTCCGCCGGGTACGAGTGGAGGCGCCCCCGGGCATACTTTACTATACAGTAGCTGCAGTCTCCTAGGCACCCCGTGCATATGGGGGCGATGTGTATGAGCTTGTTCGCCCTGACCCGGGGGAGACAGGTCCTGTCCGAGGGGGCCCCGTCCACGTAAACCACCCTCTCGCCCCTCAGGGTCCTCTCCACGGCCTCCACGACTCTGTCTAAGTCGTCGGGCCCCACCATGCTCGCCCCGGGGGCCGCGGCCTCCACGTGGTCTTCCATGGCTTTGGGCATGCACCCTGCCACTAGTAGGGGCTTACCCGTGGCGGCCAGCTGCCTCACCTGTTTGGTGATCTTCTGCTCCGTGGGCGTCTTCACAATACAGGACAGCACCACGTTGATGTCTGACTGACGCGGTGAGCCCACTATAGTGTAGCCGCTGTTAGCCAGCATCCCTTTGGTCATCTCCGCGTCGGCTGTGTTGGCGCTGCATCCGTAGGCTTTCACGTAGACGCTGGGCATGGGTGTTCCCTCGTGAGATTGTTTCGGGGGGTTTTAAACGGTGCGCATTTGAGGTGCTTTTAAATGGAGATGAGCCCTGAGGGCGTACGATTGCCGGGGTTTCATCGATTTTTTTAAATTAAAGCAGCTCGGCGGCCTAGTTTTGTTTATCTTTTTCAGTCATTTTCGCTCGTCGGTTGGTTTGGTTTTTAACAGTTTTAATCATGTTTGGTTCGGGTTCATTTGGTTTTTCATCTATAGTTACTCTCATGAGATTAGAGTAATGTAATTTAGGCTCAAGTAGTGAGGGCAACTTTACCTTTTCCTGTTAACAGGAATTGCACTGCCATTCCTAGATGTTATTAGAAATATCATATATTCCAATATCAACGCCGATTCACACATCCATCTGAGACAAAGCGGGTGTGTGTATGATGATACGTCGAATTGGCGGAATGGGGGAGTAATTAGAGACATGGTTTTAATGGAGAGGGCCATCAACTGGACCCTTGAAGAACTGGACATTGAGGGGCTGCAGCGCTCTCACACCGTCCTGGGCGATGACGGCCGCAGCGCGCTCATGGTCATAGGTGTGAAGCCCTCGCAGCTCGTGGGGGGCTTCGACTTGGAGCAGGTGCCGCTTTACAATATGGAGCCCTTCGCGGGCCCTGAGACGCACTATGACTTGGGTGTTAGCCTCTACGACATGGAGTCCTGCTGGAAGAGTTAAGACTCTTTCTTCCCTTTTTTTCTTAAAGCTTTGCTGATTCTCTCCGTGAGTGTGATCCCTGTGCCGTGGACGGTTGTCAGGCCTCCGCGTATCGATTTTACTATGTCCTCGGGGTCTCGGGACGCTGTCTCCACTATGGTGTAGGCGCGGCCGATGGTGTCCGGGATGTGGGAGTCGCTGCCCCCGGTCTGGGGTAGGCCTAGTCGGTCGGCGAGGGCTTCGTTGAGGGCGCGGATGTAGTTGTAGGGGATCTGGGCCGAGTTGGCGACCTCGATGGCGTCCAGCCGGGCATCTATTGCACTGTTTATGGATATCCAGGTTCTGGGTAGCCCGTAGGGGTGGGCCAGCACTGCTGTGGCGCCCTGGCCGTGGATGG
>DATKWY010000196.1:0-5160 GCA_035529295.1 Candidatus Desulfaltia sp.
TTCACCTCGAATGTAACGATAATACCGCTGGCGTGCACCGCGGGTACAGTTGCGGTAACCATTAGAAAGATTATCAGACAGTACTGGAGACGGCTCTTCATATCCCTTTAAAAAGGAGGGACTCTCAAATATGGCTTCCTAAAAAGGGGTGGCGGCTACTCGTCCTCCACAGTGATGGCGCCGACAGGGCACCCGTTCACGCAGGCCATACACATTATGCAGTCGTCGGCCCTCGTGGGCTTCGCCTTCTTCTCTCCCTTGACCTCCACCATGTCGAAAGCGTTCATGGGGCACACCTCGGCGCATACGCCGGCACCCTCACATTTCTCAAGGTCGACCGTGACTTTGGGCAACGCATACACCAGATTAGGGCTCTGAACCCGTTTATATTAACCCTTTCCGCGTGTTAACCTTCAGAAAAACATTATATCGGGTGGCGGTACCCAAGATACAGGTTGTCTGAGGAGTTCACCATAGCCCCCATACGGAGGCTCCTGAAGAAGGCGGGGGACATGAGGATTAGCCCCGACGCCGCGGATGAGATGAGGCGCATCATAGGAGTGTACGGGACCAGGTTGGCGGAGCTGGCCGTGGATAACGCGTCCAAGGAGGGCAGGAAGACGGTACTCGAAAGGGATATCAAGGCCGCGGCGGTTAGGGTTAGGGAACTGGAGGACACTGGAACTGAGTGATGATAAGCCGTCAGGGGTGTTGGGGTTCCTTTTCGGGGCCCAGGCTGACTACGTGCGGGCCCTGGGCCCCATATTCGCGCTGAGCATCTTCCTCTTCACGTTCAGCACCTTCATGGGGTACTCCATGGGCGACGAGATACAGGCCTCCGTCTTCGAGGACGTCCTCAGCGGACTCCCCGATCCTGCTGATTCCTCGGACCTGGAGCTTTTCTCGGCCATCCTCACCAACAACGTGATAGCCAGCTTCATCTTCCTGGTCTCGGGGGTGGTGGCTGGTGTGCCGCCCCTACTCTTCATAGCGCTCAACGGGTTCTTCGTGGGCTGGATAGCCTACTCCGCCGCGGCTGAGCTAGGCCTGGGCTTCGTCTTCATGACGCTCCTGCCCCACGGAGTCATAGAGATACCGGCCATAACCCTGTGCGCGGCCATGGGTGTGGGGCTCGGCTACCAGATAATAAACAAGCTGAGGCGCAGGGAGGGGCTTCAGAGGTACGTTGTGGACAGCCTCAACGTTTTCATCACCCGGATAATCCCTCTGCTGATCCTGGCCGCCCTCATAGAGACCGGGCTCATAATCTTCTTCGGGTGACCGAACACCTTTTCTGATCACTGCGCGACACTATGACCCATGATCGAGAGAAAGGGTATACGGTTCAACTGCTGCGAGAGCGTCCTCATCAGGATGGACGAGAAGCACCCGCTGCCGGGCCTCGGCCCCAACGTCATGAAGCTGGCCTCCAACTTCGGCGGCGGGGTCGCCGGGTGGGGCAGCGCCTGCGGCGCCGCCACAGGGGCCGCCATGGCCTTCGGCCTCCTCATGGGCACGGAGGGTGACGAGAACCCGGGCGAGTATCAAGTCAAGAGGGACCGGATGAGGGCCCTGACTCAGGTGTTCATGAAGGCCTTCGAGGAGAAGTGGGGCAACGTGGGCTGCTACGGGCTGCTGGGAGTCAACACCAGGACCCCTGAGGGTAAGGCCCGGTACGAGGAGATGAAGGCCCGGGGGGAGACCCATTGCGAGGAGTACGTCAGGTGGGCCGCAGAGAAGGCCCTGGCCATCCTCAGGGACAACGACGAGTAGCCCCGTAACTCCTTTATTATCATCAATCGTCGCAGCCATACAAGACGAGTGGGGCATATTTGCCGGGGCGCACCTACACTCTCCGGGACTGCCCGGTTCGTCGCGGAACTGATCTAACCCCCAAAGGATTCTAGGATATCAGGGCCTCGGCGAAGTAGGGGGCCGCAAGGTCCCTGAACTGCTCCAACTCCCTACGGCTGTAGGGTGTAAGCCCCCTGTACTCGGGATCAGCGCAGTCCACGGGGTTGAAGGCCTCTATTATGAACCTTCTGGAGCCTGCCAGGGACGAGGCTATGGCCTGGACGTCGCCGTGGTCGTGGACGCCGGGGACGGGGGTGAACCTGAACTCGTGGCCGGCGCTGCTCCTCCTGATGAGCTGTATGGACTGCCTCATAGTCTCTGGCTTCATTCTATACCGTGTTATCTCTGTGTATCGGTGGAGGGGCGCCACCAGCTTGACGCTGTAGTAGTCGACCAGGTTTTTCTCCACTAGGTACATGAGCATCCGGGGTCTGGAGGCGTTGGTGTCCAGCTTGGTCTTGAAGCCCCGGTACTTGAGGACCCTGAGGAAAGGAGGGAGGCCCCTGTGGAGGAGGGGCTCGCCGCCTGTGACCGTGACGGCGTCCAGGAACCCTAGCCTGGGCCAAAGGGCTTCTAGGAGCAGTTGGGGCTGTGTCTTCTCCATGGGTATGTGGTGGTGCACCAGGTCGGTCTTGGGGCAGAAGGGGCACCTGAAGTTGCAGCCTGGAACGGTGACGGTGGCCGCGAGGCAGCCCGGGTAGTCGCTGAGGCTGAGGTTCCGATGGCCCACTATGGGCAGGTCCATCTTCACCGGCTCTTTACGTCGTGGCTTACGCGTTGCCTGTGCGCCTCCTTCAATCCGTCACTTAACAATACTAGGGCCCGGGGGTAGCCGTCCACCCAGGTGTAGACCGTGGGCGGTTCGCCGCATCCGGGGCACTTCTCAGCCTCCCCCGGGATGTACCCGTGGTTGGGGCAGAGGCTGAATAGGGGTGAGGGCTTGACGTTGGGGTACCCCTGTCTCATTATCCGCTTGATCAGGACCCCGCACTCGTCCCTGTACTCTAGACCCTCCCGTAGGTGGACCTCCTGGGTGGTTCCCCCGGTGAAGATGCTCTGCATCTTCTTCAGGTGGTCCATGTCCCACCACAGGTCGTTGCTGTGGCTGGGGGGCAGCTCCGCTGCGGCTGTGTAGTAGGGGCTGCTCTCTCCCTGGGTGAAGATGTCGTCTAGTCTCCGGTCTTCGGCCGCGAATACTACTCCAGCCTCCATGCACGGGTAGGCATCCAGGGAGTAGGGGTGCCCGGTGGTGCTTTGGGCCTCCCGTAGCTGGCCCCACATGAACTCCAGGACCTTGTAGGTTACGGCCTTGCCGGCCACGTGGCTTACTCCCGCGTCGATGAGGTTCATGACCGCCTCGTTGACTCCCGCCAGGGTCACAGCCGAGGCGTGTCCTTCCAGGGAGCCGTTCAGCTGCCTGGTGTAGGGTAGGTAGCCGGCCTCCAGGAACTCCTCTACGGCCCTCCTCTTGTCCTCCAGGGCTTCTACGGCCAGCTCCGTGAGACGGCCTAGGCGGGCGTAGAAGTCTTCCTCGTTTCTCGCCTCGTAGCCCAGGCGGGGCAGGTTCAGGGTCACTACGCCCAGCCTGCCTCCGTCCCAAGGGTCCCCAAGGATTCCTGTACGCTTTATGGGGGTCTCTCCCTGGAACTCCACGTTGCCGTGTTTGAAGGCGAGGGAGACGTATCCCTTGTGGGGCTCCTTGGATAGGTCCGTGTCGCTAGGCACGTTATAAGCGACGCTTGTGTACATGTGCCCCTGGGACGCCGAGGCCTCGAGTTGGTCGGCGAGCACCTGCTTGAAAGTATGGGGCTCGCCGGTCTCGTTCAATGACAGCGTGACGCGGAACCGCGTCTGGTTGAGCTCGTTGATGAACGAGGATAAGGATTCACGGGTCGGGTCATCTGTGTAGCCTGCCTCTCCAAGCACCTCGGCTATGCCTGCTTCGAGGCCGTGGAGGGTGACGCTGTGGGCCCACTCTCCCCTCAGTCTCTTGACGGCGTCTGTGACCTCTGCCAGGTAATCGTCCAGGGTGTTTCTGCGGGCTGCGTCATCCAGCCGGCCCAGGTCCACGCCCGTGGAGTAGCCGAGCCGTGACTTCTCCAGCAGATGGATGAATATGCCGCCGCCTCTGTGGGCCTCTAGGGCCTCGGGGCTGAAAACGTCTGCCTCATCCATCGCTGACCACTACGCAAATCGATTATCATGGACCCTGTTTAAAGTTACCTAAAATGGTTGGAATAAATGGTGGTTATAGGCTCTCGGCGAACTTTCTGCCGAACTCCTTGGCCTTGTCGAGGCTCTCGGCATGGTACTTGAGGTCCGTGTCGATCATGACCAGCACCTCATCCATTGGCTCGAATCCCAGTGCCTTGATCCTTGCCTTGAGGCGCTCCTCCATGATCCATGCGCCGTCGTAGCCGTAGCTACCGAAGATGGCGGCCGGGCGGCCGTGGACCTTCTTCTTCTTGGCCTTGATGTAGCTCTCCACGTGCTCCAGGAAGTCCTTCATCTGGTTGGATATGTCAGCGTAGTAGACGGGGGACCCGAAGGCCACGCCGTCGGCGTCGGCCATCACCGTGAGGGGGAAGGCCTCGCCTATCTTCTTGAGCTCGACTGTGGCCGCCTTGCTGGCGCCCTCTGCTATGGCCTTGGCCATCTTCTCGGTGTTCCCGGTCTTGCTGTCGTAGATCACAACTATCTTCATGTTTCATATCTCCGAGCCGGAGCTGTCCCGGCGTCTTACATTCATTTGGTTTCCGCGGTTTATATATGGATACCCTCATCTTAGCTAAACATATAGGGTGCCCTGACCCCGGTACCTCTGTGCGAGTCGGGGAGACCACCTGTAAGAGCATCATCAACCGCAGCGGCATCAAGGGCGTGGACTACGCCGTGAACCCCTACATAGGGTGCGGCCACGGCTGCATCTACTGCTACGCCCGGTTCATGACCAGGTGGTACCACCCGGGGGAGCGGTGGGGCAGCTTCGTGGATGTCAAGAAGAACGCCCTAGAGTGCATGAGGAGGGAGGCCGGCTCCAGGCCCCCCGGCGTCATCCTGTTCTCCAGCGTCACGGACGCGTACCAGCCCCTGGAGAGGAAGACTGGGCTCACCAGGAGCCTGCTGGAGGTTCTCGCGGAGCACGATTACCCTGTGGAGGTGCTCACCAAGTCGTCACTGGTGGTCAGGGACATGGATATCCTAGGCAGGTTCGATCAGGCGGAGGTGGGCCTCACCCTGACGGCCATGGATGATGGCGCCAGGAGGGTCTTCGAGCCGGGGGCCTCCACCGTCCAGGAACGGCTG
>DATKWY010000197.1:0-2364 GCA_035529295.1 Candidatus Desulfaltia sp.
AAACCCAACTGGTACAGCCCCCACCCCGCCAACTACACCGACGCCCACGCCCTAGGTCTTCTCATGGACGCCGTGGACGCCCGGTTCATAGTGGCGGAGGGGTACAGCCTAGACAGGCAGGACGGGTCACTGAAGTACACCGTGGACGGGGGGGAGGTGGACTGGAGGTGGCTCATGAGCCGCCCCGACTGGGACTGGATAATGGAGGACGGCCGCCTTGATCTGCTGAGAGCCCAAGACCGGTGGTTCCTTGACTCCCATGGCTTCACCGACGTCATGCGCGAGCACGACGCAGAGTACGTCAACGTGTCCGAGGAGATATGGATGGGCAGAGCCCTGGACCCCGCTGAGGTGAAGGAGAGGGTGGAGTCCAGGTACCCACCGGCCCACACAGACAGGGTGTACGGGTTCATGCCCAGGAAGCTGGCGGAGCACCAGGGCTCCACCCTCATCAGCCTGGGCAGGGTGAAGGGTTACGGCGGCGCCTACCCCAGCCTCACCGTGAAGAACCTGTTCGGGCTGATACCTGACCCAATGCGGAGCTGGTGGCACGGACAGAAGGATAATCGGCTATCGGCCAGCATCTTGGACGCGGCGAAGCTGTACGCTTCCTACTTCCGGCTTTACGGGGTGTGTGAAGCCTTCAGGGACCTCACTGTCAACGACCCTCAGGGCGAGGTGAAGACGCCTTGGGGCGGCTACGCAGTCAAAGAGGTGGAGGGCTTCACCATCCACGGCTCAAACCTGGTCGACGTGGACGCCGTGACCTGCGGCCTCATAGAGGTGGACCCGGATAAGGTGGGCTACATAGCCGAGGGAGAGAAGCTGTTCGGCCCCTACAGCAGGGCTTCGTATCGTAGAGCAGTGGAGGAGAGGCGCAGGTTCATATCCTTCTGAGGGTGTTTGGACCTAAAACTTAAAAAATGGTGTTGAGTATGGAGCCTAATTCGGAGAACCCAGCATGCAGCAGCTGATCCACAACGGCGTCATGGTCCCGCCCCCCTACGAGGCCCAGGGGCTGACAGTGAAGATCAAAAACATTGAACACAGGCTGACCCCGGTGCAGGAGGAGCGGGCGGTGGCCTGGGCCAAGAAGATAGGAACCCCCTACGTGGAGGACCCCGTCTTCGCGGACAACTTCCACAGGGACTTCAGCGAGGTTCTCGGTTTCAAGGTTCGGGCCGGAGACGTGGACTACACGGACATACACCGGATGGTCCTGGCTGAACGCGAACACCGCCAGAATCTACCCAACGAGGAGAAGAAGCGGCTCAGGGACCAGAGGAAGGCGGATCGGGAGGCCAACAAGGAGATGTACGGGTACGCGGTCATCGACGGAGAGCGGTGCGAGCTGGGCAACTACATCGCGGAGCCCAGCAGCATCTTCATGGGCCGCGGCCAGCACCCCTACAGGGGTAAGTGGAAGGAGGGGCCCCGCCACAGCGACATAGAGCTGAACCTGAGCCCAGACTCTCCCAGGCCACCGGGAGACTGGAAGGCCGTGGACTGGGACTCGGAGAGCATGTGGATCGCCCGATGGAAGGACAAGCTCACGGACAAGATGAAGTACGTGTGGCCCCACGACAGCAGCCCCATCAAGCAACGGAAGGAGGTAGAGAAGTTCGACAAGGCCATAGAGCTACGCAGGAACCTGGGCAAGGTCCAGCGCCACATCATGGACAACCTCACCAGCTCCGACATTCGCCGCCGCAAGACCGCCACCGTATGCTACCTCATAGACGAGCTCAAGTTCAGAGTGGGCGACGAGAAAGACGAGGACGAGGCCGACACCGTCGGGGCCAGCAGCCTCCGGACCGAGCACATCACCTTCAACCCAGACGGCACCGTGACCTTCGACTTCCTAGGCAAGGACAGCGTCCCCCTCAACCTGACGGCCAGCCTGGACCCCCAGGCCACAGCCAACCTCAGGGAGTTCGCGGAGATGAACAGCGGGGGCCCCCTCTTCGAAGAGGTGAACAGCAGCGTGGTCAGCGAATTCCTAGACGAGGTCATGGAGGGGGTCACCGCCAAGGTGTTCAGGACCTGCCACGCCACCGAGGCCGTGGAGAAGCGGCTCCGGCAGCTGGAGGTGAAGCCAGGTGAGCCCGAGTACAGGAAGAAGCATGTGGCCACCATGGCCAACCTTGAGGCCGCAGTCACCTGCAACCATAAGCGCACCATCCCCAAGACCTGGGAGCAGGGCCTAGAGCGTCAGAGGGAGCGGCTGGAGCAGAGAAAGCGCAAGGCCAGGGAGAACATAGCCAAGTACAAGCAGCGCATCCAGGACACCACCAGAAAGTACGAGGAGCGGATAGCCAAGTACGAGGCCAAGGTGGACGAGGACCGGGCTAAGCTCCAGGAGCT
>DATKWY010000198.1:0-2589 GCA_035529295.1 Candidatus Desulfaltia sp.
AGAGTAAGCTCGCCCAATACGCCTCAGTGACTCTAGCCGTGGTAGAGCCACGGCGCAATGAACCGGGTGAGGGCGCAGGCTACACGTCTCTCAGCACGTCGGTCCTGGTGAGCCTCCTCTGGGTCATGACCCCTATGACGCCTACGCCGTCGAATACGTTCTCCTCCCCCATGATCCTGTCTATGACCTTCTTGCTGTCATCCGTCTCGGGGTTCACCTGGCGCAGGATGGACTCGTCTATCTCATAGCCCGCGGAGCAGCCTACACCCATCCTGCCGTCCCAGAGCACCACGGCGTAGTTGCGGTCGAACCACCTGCCGGCGAACTCCACGACGCCGCCCTCTATGCCCACCGAGTACTCGCAGTCGGGGCAGCTCACCTTGGCGCCCTTGGCCCTGTTGGCGGCGCCGGTCATGATCTCCATGTCACCCACGGGGAAGGGGCGTACCTCGGAGGCCACGTCTATGGACACCACCTCCACGTCCTTGAAGAACATGCTGAAGGCGTCTCTGACCGCCTCGGCCTTCACGGGGCTGGGAGACCCCACAGCCACCTTCATGAGCGTACTGATACACTGGTAAACTTAATAACTGTTAGCTCAGGTATGCCCTTGAGGTGAACCTTTGAGCGAGCACAAAGACAAGGTACTTAAGGCGATGAAGGACGCCGGCAAGCCTGTGCGCCCCGGAGACGTCGCCAAGAGCCTGGGCATGGACAGCAAGGACGTGTCTAAGGCCATCGACGCCCTCAAGAAGGAGGGAAAGGTCCACTCACCCAAGCGGTGCTTCTACGAGCCCGTGTGAGCAGCCCCACCCACAACTTTTTCCTCGACAAGAACATCGTAGGCTAGCCCAGCAGCCGTTTTTATCAGATCCCTGCAGACCGTACCCCACATGTTCCTGTCCCTGTAGGTCTGGTAGTCCGCCGGGTCCCCGATGTCCAGGCCCAGGATGCCGGGGCACGTCAGCGAGCCCTCCGCTTCCTTGAAGATCTCCGCCATCTTCTTCGAGTACCAGTGAGGTGGCCGGTCACCCACAGTGGGCCGGTCCCGGCCCAGGGCGAGGCCCAGACCCATGATGGACCCAGTGAAGGCGCCGCAGAGGTTCCCCGTGCGGCCCATCCCCGCCGCGAACCCGGTGGCCATCCTGGGGATGCACCCACATGAGAAGCATAGGGCGTCCCTGATGGCCATGAGAACAGCCTCGGAGCAGAGGAAGCCGTCCTCGGCGTATCCCGCAGCCCTTTTTACAGTCTCCTCTCTGGTAACCATCCTACATCACGGTGAACCTGAGGATCGTCCTATGATTATAGGTTTCCCCCGGCCTGAGGACCGTGGACGGAAAATAGGGGTGATTAGGAGAGTCCGGGTAGTGTTGAGTCTCCAGACAGAGCCCTGAGTGCTTCAGGATGGGTTCGCCCCATCTACCCCGCTCAGCGCCGTCCAGGAAGTTGCCTGTGTAGAGCTGAAGCCCCGGCTGTGTGGTGCGTACATCCATGACTCTCCCGGTCATGGGGTCACTCAGTGTGGCCGCCCGCCTCAAGCCGTTGCCCCTCAGGATGTAGTTGTGGTCGTAGCCGCCAGCCAAGAGCATCTGAGCGTGCTTTGACCCGATGTCTCTTCCCACCTTTTTGGGTTCAAAGAAGTCAAGAGGGGTCCCCTTCACCTGGGCTACCTCGCCAGATGGCAGCAGGTCCTCGTCGGCCGGCGTGTAGCTGTCGGCGTTAAGCTCCAGGACGTGCCCGAGGACATCCCCCACCCCGGCCAGGTTGAAGTAGGTGTGGTTCGTCAAGTTGATAACCGTGGGCCTGTCCGTGGTAGCCTTGTAGCTTATCTCCAACTCGTCTCTGTCTGTCAGTGAGAAGCACACAGTGACGTTCAGTTGACCGGAGTACCCCTCCTCTCCGTCGACGCTACGGTAGCTGAGGGCTACACTGGACTCGTCGGCTTCCTCCACGCGCCAGAGAACCTTGTCGAACCCCCTGAGGCCCCCGTGGAGGTGGTGCCTGCCATGGTTCCTGGTGACGTTGTGCTCGACTCCGTCCAGGGTGAACCGCCCCTCCCTTATCCTGTTGGCGTATCTGCCCACCGTGCACCCGAAGTAGGCCCTCGAACGAAGGTAGCTTTCCAAGTCGTTGAAGCCGAGGGCTACCTCTCCGATTACGCCGTCCCTGTCAGGGGCCATCATGGATGTCACCGTCGCACCGTAGTCGGTGACCGTGACCCTGCACCAGTCCCCGTTGGCCAGCGTAACCCTGTGGGCCCACCCGCCGTCTGGGAGACGCCCCCAGCGCTCACCTGACTTCATGCTTATAGATGGGGGGCCCGCCCGGAAAGTGTTTTCCGTACTGAGCCAAGTACATTTGATCAATATGAAACTGAATGTGCTGCTCACGGGCTTCGAGCCCTTCGGGGGAAGCCGTGTGAACCCATCCATAGAGGCATGTAGGAGACTGGAGGGGGAAACCGTTAACGGGCACCGGGTCATCGTGGAGATGATTCCTCTCAGGTACGATGAGGTGAGGCCCAGCCTACTGGAGGCCCTAGAGAGGCACATGCCCTCGGCGGTGATCTGCACGGGGCAGTCGGGG
>DATKWY010000199.1:0-4165 GCA_035529295.1 Candidatus Desulfaltia sp.
CGAGGTGCTGTTCCCCCCGGGTGAGCGGTTCTTCTACCACAACGCGGCGTGGAGGATGCTGGGCCACATAGTGCAGGAGAAGTCGGGAATGCCGTTCCACAGGTACGTCAAGGAGAAGGTGATGAACCCCCTGGGCATGCGGAGGAGCACCATGAACACCGACGAGTTCAACGCGGACCCCGACCACATAGTCCCCCACTGGAAGAAGCCCGACGGCAGGGTGGAGCCCAGCAGGTTCCCGTACCCGAACCCGGAGGACAACCCCGAGTTCAGCTTCATCGCCGCGGCCGGTGGCATCGCCAGCAGCGTCAACGAGATGACCGAGTACCTGAAGGCGCAGATCGACGCCGGCAGGAGCAGGGGCGGATTGCTGAGTGAAGACAGCTTCAAGAAGATACATACGCTTCACGTGAGGCGACCCGACGGTTACTACGGGCTGCACGGCTACGGGTACGGCCTGGATGTTACGCTGGATTTCCTGGGTCACAAGATGGTGGGGCACGGGGGCAGCATACTGGTGTCCACGGCATACATGGCCTTCATCCCGGACATGGGGGCCGGGGTGGTGATGATGGGTAACAGCGCCAAGCTGCCCTACGAGGAGATAGCTGAGTCAGTGTTCGCCACCATGATGGGCCGCGAGCCCTCGGAGGCGATACCGTCTATCGTTATAAAGAACAGGATGAGTGAGCTGGCGGGCAACTACGAGATATACAGGGGCATCGAGAAGGTGCGGGTGGTGAGGCGGGGCGGGATGCTGTACCTGGAGCAGAAGGACGAGTTCACGGACGCCCTGGTGCCTCTCATACCTGAGGACCCGACGCTGGAGTCCAAGATGTTCTACGCGTTGACGGATGGGGTTAAGGCGCCTGTGGAGTTCGTGGTTCGCGGAGGTGGGCTCGTGGACCTCTTCGTGGAACGGTACTGCTACCACAAGAGGGCCAATTAACTAGTTCAAGTTTAATGAAGCTCATGTTTTCTTTCTCACGCGCGTAAAAGCAGGGAATGATTCCCAGGCATATTCACTGGTACGATTTTATTGAAGGGTTAAGTCATGTGCATGAATATAAAAAGTCTAAAAATCGTAGGTATTTCTAAATTGAGAAAGTATTTATTATCCGATCTTGAAACTTGAATCATGTCATCTGATGTGGATAAAGAGATGCTTGAGGAGCTTAAGGCGATACGGGAGGCATTGACCCCCAAACCGTCTGCGCCTGCGCCGCCGGCCCCGGAGCCTAAGGGCCTCGTCGACGAGTTCACGGCCTTCCTGAGCAAGTATGGGGTTATTGGGCTGGCTATTGCCTTCATCATGGGCAGTGCCACGAGTAAACTGGTCTCGGCTCTGGTGAGTGACATCATCATGCCGTTCATAACTTTCTTCATTCCTGGTGGCGCCTGGCAGGAAGCCACTTTTGCGCTTGGCCCCATTGTGTTGGCTGTGGGTCACTTCATGGGCGCAATCATAGACTTTGTGATCATCGCCTTCGTGATTTTCTGGCTCATGAAGATGGTGCAGAGGACCAGCCTGAAGTAACCCTCTTTTTTTGTGTTGGTTTTTTCGCGGTTGTGTTTTGTGTGGCAGCTTGACTGAGGGCGTCAAGCAGCTGCGCGTCAGCCACTAGGAATTACTGTTTTTTTTGGTTATGACGGTGGCTGGGTAGAATATGATATTTTTGGAGTAGTTTTAATGGTTTTTTAGTTAACTGAGGTTCGATGCATTGTTACATGGAATAACTGAATTTGAATAGTTGTTTAGAGTATGTTTGAATTAGTCATATAGTTATCAAGTCGCTTGCTACATGAAATCCAGATTATTGATTTTCAGAATCCTTACTATAGATCCAAGAGAAAATATGATTAATTGTTAAATACAGCTCTTTGTAACCATCTTAAATAGGTAACAAAATTGAAAGAGTGGGTTTGTGTTCAAGTTGATCATCATAAACGAATTAGTGAGGTTATAGAGAGGCATCAAAAGGAGGGCTGGAGCCTGCACACGTATCAGGCTATGGGTACTCCAACATTGGCCAATCATTACCTGCTGTTTGAACGAGAAATGTAGACAATCTATTTAACAGCTACCTAATCGATGACAAATTATTTATCCAATACAGTTTTTGTTATATGCGGGAAATTCAATATCCGTGTCACATGGAATAAGTGTTTTCCCGAGGATTTAGGGGGCATCCTTTCTTCTTCACAGGGGGCCTCACCTAGGGCTACTACATGTGGGATACGGTACGGCTACCAGCCTGTGGGTTGCCCGACGCGGAGCAGGGTGTATAGCCGGTCCCCGGGGTAGACGAGGCGCTGGGGGTACATGGTATGGACGACGCCGGGGACAGGGCTGGTGACCTCAGCCAGTGTCGAGCCGTCCAAGTCGGTGATCCGGCCCATGGTCTGGCCCACGGCCAGGATGTCGCCATGATCCGAGATAGCGTGGAAGACGCCGGCCTTCGGGGCTGAAACCCCCACCCACTCCATGTCCAGGTACCGCTGATTCACGGGTTTAACAGGTTCACCGTCCATCATCCCATAGTGCTTCAGGAGGTTCAAAGTGCCATCCACGTGGCATTGTACATACTTCTCCAGCGGCTGAGTCCGGTACCCCAGGCCGGCCTCGCTGATGATGCTGGGGACCCCTGCCTTCACCGCCTCGCATATGAGGGTGCCGGGACTAGTGTGCCCGATCTCGGGGGTCCCCGGCAGAACGTACTCCAGGCCGAAGACCCTGGCCATCTCACCAGTAGTCTCGTCTATGGTCAGACCTACCCGGAGCTGGATAGTGTGGACCAGGTGGCTCTCAGGGAGGTCACCGCCCCTGAAGTCCACGTGCATGTCGCACGCCCTGAGCATGGTGAAGAGGGTGTGGGCGATCCTGTCTGTGAGGGTGCCCTCAGGGTTGCCTGGGAACACGTTGTTGAGGTTCTTGCCGTCGAAGGGGGTTAACCCGCTGCTCCGTAGGTTTAGCCACCTGGTGCGCCACTGGAAGCTGTACATGTTCACCACGGGCACCGAGATGAATCTGCCCTTCAGCTGCTCCGGCTGAAGCATCCTGTAGAGCCTGGACGCGGCCTCGACGCCGCAGTACTCCGTAGGGTACAGACCCCCGGTGACCATGAGGGTGGGGCCGGGCTCGTGGCCGTTGACGACGCCGAAGGGCATCTTGACGGTGACGGCCAGGTTGTCCTCAACCGTCACGTAGCCGAAGGATTTAGAGCCGGGCTTCACATTTAGCGGTTCAAACATCTCAGTGTATCTCCCTGATGTCCTTCCCTATCTCGTAGACCACGTCTCCCTGCCAGATGGCCGGGCTCGTCACCATGTGCACCACTCCATCTGTTGGCGCCGTGATCTCCTCTAATGTCTCCCCCCACAAGTCCTTGATGACTCCAAGCGCCTGGCCCTCCTCCACCATGTCCCCGGCCCGGACATGGCTGATGAAGAAGCCGCCGTGCTCCGCGTACAGGTGGTACGGGTTGAACACCTTGGCCCTGGAGGGCACCAAGGGCTCGCCCTCCATCATGCCCAGCCGCATCATCACGTTCCTGCAGCCGCGGACCACCTCCGATACGATATCACTCTGACAGCGGCCCATGCCGCCGGCCTCTGTACCCACAGTCATGGGGAACCTCATGGTGCTTGTGGAGGGCCGAGGCAGACTCTCCCTTATCCACTCCCACCCGAAGGCGCGGCACAGGTCCAGGTTCAGCCCATCCTTCTCCCTGTCACCGGTCATCCTGTACATGGTGCCCGTCAGCAGGTCCTCCTCAATGTCCCCGCCGTGGAGGTTCAGCCGGTAATCTGCCTGGGACAGAACCTCCCTGTAGAAGGTGGTGGTGACATAGTATGTGATCTTGGGGGGCCCCGAGCCTCCCCGAGGTATCTCCTCCACATAATAGCCTGTTAGGTCCCTGTAGTCAACGGGGTTTCCGTGCATCCACCGGGCCTCGAAGGCCAGGGTGTTCACCATAGGCACCAGGATGACACTGCCGTCGATGCCCCCCGGCTTCAGGGTCTTCATGAGCTCCAGGACCCCGGCGGGGCCGTTGTACTCTGAGCCGTGCTCGCCCCCGTTGATGACCAGGGTGGGGCCGCTGCCCGCACCGTTGACGAGCATCACGGGTATCTGGTGGCGGCCCGCGGGACGATCAGCTATGCT
>DATKWY010000200.1:0-5673 GCA_035529295.1 Candidatus Desulfaltia sp.
CCAGAACAACGTCCACAAGCTCCTCCCACCCGGGGCGCTTGGTCTTCCGAAGCTGCTCCACCTTTTCCTCCCGGCTCACGGTGCTCACCAGCTTCTTGGCCCACTCCACCTCCTCCTCGGTGTACTCGGGTGGCCCAACAAGCCGCATGTTGCTTGTAACCACGTCGCTGAGCACCTTGCTGGGTATCTTGTTGCTGACGCCCTTGAGGAACTCCACCTCTAGCTCCGTCTCTGTCATCATGGCCGCGCCCCGGGCGATCTTCAGCACCCTCTCGTAGATGTGCTCCACCTGGTCGCGCTCCGGGGCCCTCACCAGGTACCAGCTCCTAGCGTAGTCGGGCACCACGTTGGGCTGTCCTCCGCCGCTCTCGATGACATAGTGGATGCGGGCGTCCTGGATGACGTGCTCTCTGAGGAAGTTGACGCCTATGTTCATGAGCTCTATGGCGTCCAGGGCGCTCCGGCCCTGCTCGGGGCTGCCCGCCGCGTGGGCCGTCTTGCCCCTGAAGTGGAACTTGACGCTGTTATTAGCCAGGCTGCTGGCCAGGCTAGCCACGTTCATGCTGCTGGGGTGGTGGCTGAGCACTGCGTCCAAGCCGTCGAAGACGCCGTCCCGCACCATCCACACCTTGCCGCTTCCACTCTCCTCGGCGGGGCACCCGTAGAACTTGACGGTGGCCTTGACCTTGCGCTCCTCCAGAGCGTACCTGAGGGCTACGGCAGCCGCCATCCCCGAGGTGCCGTGAATGTTGTGTCCGCAGCCGTGGCCCGGCTTGCCGGGCTCCAAGGGGTCCTTCTCCGGCTTCACCTTCTGGCTGAGGCCGGGCAGGGCGTCGTACTCCCCCATGACGCCTATGACGGGCTTACTATTGCCCCAGGCGGCGACGAAGGCCGTGGGCATGCCTCCTACACCTGTCTCCAACTTGAAGCCGTGGCTCTTCAGCTCCTCCGCTAGGAGCTTGGCGGACTTGTACTCTATGAGGCCCAGCTCGGCGTACTCCCATATCTCGTCGCTGACCTCGATGATGCGGTCCCTGTTACCGTCGATCCACTTGAAAGCAGAATCCTTTACCTTGTCAGACATGACAACCGGAGATATCTGCGCCGCATCGCATATGAATTTAATTAGCATCCGAGGAATAGGCCCGCGTCCTCTAGGTCTGCCAGCCGGACAACCCTGTAGGCGGGGTAGTATGCCTCACGGTACTGGGCCGTGTGGTGCATGGGGACAGGGCCCCTCTCCCCGAGGGCGTCATCTAACTCGCAGACCTCCCCCTCATCGAGCGCCAGGTTAAGCTGCTTGGCCGCCTGCTTGAACCTCCGCCACAGCCTCAGGAACTGCTTAGAATCACCCTTCACTTTAGATGACTCCACCATGGCCTCGTGGAGAGCCTCAAGGCTTCCACCTCCCCGGAGGAAGGGCCTGAGGTTCACCCTCACCATGTCACCGCCTGGGGACACCCTCTCCAAAAGCGGCTCGTTCATGGGCTCCCGATCCCTAACCCTCTCAGCCTCCTCCATGAGCCGGGGGAGGGCGGACTCGCCCATGATGTGGCCTACACCGAACACACCCTGGTAGAGGAGCTTGTAATAGTCCTGGGCCCGCATATGGGGCCGCCGGTCGTGATGCTCCTTAACTAGACGTTCAAGCTCGTCCAAGGCTACGCCGCGCCTCTCCTCTCAACGAGGCTTATGGCTGAGGCCGGGCACGTGGAGACGCACAGGCCGCACCCGAAGCACTTGGACTCGTCGTACACTAGTTCACCGTCCACCATGCTCCGCGCCAGGAAGCTGCACCTGTCCACGCAGGCTCCACACTGCACGCACTTGGACTCGTCGTCCTCAGCGACGTACCTAGAGGTGAGGACCTGGGTGTGGATTCCGTACCGGATGAGGCCCCCAAGGGTGTGGCAGCTGCAGGGGCAGCAGCTACAGATGACGGTGGGGGAGTCATCCCCCTTCATGGTATAGGCCATGTGGACCAGCCCGGCCCTGTGGCTCCGCTCAAGGGCCTCGATGGCTTGATGCAGGTCCACCTCCCTGGGGCTGTACCTGTTGTTCTTCAGCGACTCCTCTGCGGCGCCGTTGACGGTGAGGCACGTCTCCAGGGGGTGGTCGCAGTTGCCGTGATCCCTCCTGCACCCGCACTCCTGGAGGACGATCCTCCCGGCTTTCAGGAGGATAGCCTTCATCTCGCTCAGGTCGTAGACCCTGTGCTCGGCCTCCACCTGGACGTTGACGGGTACGGTAACGGCCGCCTCGAGGCTCTCAGAGATGTCCTTTAGCTCCTCAACTGTGTAGTCGTTGGGGTACCTGTCGCCCGGTTTCACACGCATACCAGAATCTTCAGGTTGGCGGGATTTAAGGCTTCGATTATCCTCCCTGGTGCAACAGTCACGACAAGGAACGAGCTTTTTGTTACATTAGCACTGAAAAGTATAATAGAGTAATGTGACATGGAATCCTATAATCCTCACGGGTGAGTACAGAGGACATTGAAAGATCCCATTACGCTTCAGCCAATAGTCTCTGGTTTCTCGCCTGTTGTGGAATGATAAGAGATGCACAAGATGACTGAGAACACGGTTCCCCGGGTATCAACTGGAGTATCAGGTATAGACGAGATGCTTGGAGGCGGTATCCCTAAAGGCAGCGTCGTACTGGTTAGCGGCGGGCCGGGAGTAGGTAAAACCATCCTAACCCTCCAGTACATGATGGCGGCGGTGAGGCGCGATGAGCCCTGCGTCTACGTGTCCCTGGAGGAGCCCATGGAGAAGAAGATACAGAACGCGTCCGCCTTCGGGTGGGACGTCCAGAAGGCGATCGACGAGGGGAAGGTGGAGGTCCTGGACATCTTCATGGTTCCCCACAGCCAGGGCATCGTGGATCCCATCGAGAGAACCCGGGGGAAGCTCCAGCTCAGCATCGAGGCGGAGATCGAGAGAGCCATAAGGAAGGTGGGGGCGAAGCACCTGATGGTTGACCCTCTCACCAGCATCCTGGTCCACGAGCAGAGGTCAGGCAGGAAACGGTACATCATCGGACAGCTCTTCGACACCGTCCAGAACCTGGGCTGCTCGGCCATCATCACGGCTGAGGGGATACCCAAGGACACCGACTTCTACATGGAGCAGTTCCTTTCCGACGGGCTCATCCTCCTCGTGAAGGACCTGCAGGAGTATAAGCTGGTCAAGACCATCAGGATCGATAAGATGAGGGGCATCGACTTCGACGAGCAGCCTCGGCGATATGTGATAACCAACCGTGGGATGCAGGTTTTACACTCCGAGCCAGTATTAATATGAGTGATACACTATGATAGTAGCCGTCCTTGAACTTCTGAAGCCCCTGCTCATAAGACTGGCCGTGGGATTCCTCTCAGAGGAAAACGTGAGCGGGCAACTCGAAAAAAACGTTAGGAACAAGACCCGCAAACAGTCAAAAACCACAGTTGGGAAGAAAATAGGTATCAGGGAGAGTAGCTCGATAAGCGAACTCCCCTTAACGGGCTATGATTTCTACCTGCCCTTCTTCAAGAATCCGAGGGAAGGCGACTTCATCTACCCCCTAAAGGACTACGTCCGCTCACACACGAGCGGCACCATGGGCAAGCCAAAGGTCTACCTATTACCGGCTAGCGGACTCAAGACTCTACTACGTAAGACGGCGGCAAGCCTCTTCTTCGTCAGCACGTATGACGGAGAGAAGTACAACTTCAGTTTCGGGGACACCCTGTACATTAACGTACCCGGCGGAGCCTTCATTACCAACATTGCTTCCAACGTCATGACGGCAAATAGCTCAGGTCTCATCAAGATCGTGCCCGAGAACAGGAACAATATGACGTTCCAGGAAAAGGTTGACTACTTCGTCGACCACTACAAGGAGATCGACATGGCTCAGATGACCGTCACCACGCTACTCGACGACATAAGGCCTAGGATCAATGACAGGCTTAACCTGAAGGCCTTCATCACTCTGGACTCGTCTGCGGAGCCCATGAAGGAACAGATCAAGGAGTTCGTGGGCACCTACCCGATGACCCCCTACGCGTCAACCGAGTCCATGGTGTGCACGCTGCCCTCCGTGGGATACCCCGGGGGTTTCTTCTTCGACTGGCGGGTAATCTACCCGGAGTTCATCCCAGAGGAAAAGGCCCTGGACTATGGGGTCGACATGTACAACGATCACCCAGAAGTCATCCCTCTGAGAGACGTTGAGGTCGGAAAAAGGTACCAGCTGATAATAACACCGTTTTACAACGACTTGACGAGGTACTTAACTTCGGATATACTCGAGTGCGTCAGCCTGGACGACAAGGTCCTCAAGGTTAAAACACCCGTCTTCCGTTTCTACTCTAGGGCCGACAAGCTGGTCTCACTCCACAACTTCACTCGCATTAATGAGCATGAGATCATCATGGTGCTCCAGAACGCTGATGTATCCTTCGTGGAATTCACCGTGAGAAAGGAGCTAGAAGGCACGAAGGAGTTCATGGTATTGTATATCGAGCTGAGCGGAGAGATGGATGCGGAGGCCATCAAGACGCGCGTCCACGAGGAGTTCATGAAGGTCGATAAGGACTGGAGGGACCTGACCAACATGATGAACTATAATCCCTTGAAGATAAAGCTGCTACCCAGGGGCTCGTTCAAGCGGTTCCTCAGTAGAAGAGAGGGCATGCCGAGGATCGCCCACATAGACATGAATGACGAGCAGTTCAGGGAACTTGTGGGAGCAGCCTAGTCACTGGGTGACTATGGAGTCCGCCATTCTCTCGAACACCTTTATTTCAGCTTGGTTTTCGTGAGTTTCGGGGTAGTAGAAACACGTGAAGTTTACGCGGCTAGACTTAAGTTGAGACAGCTTCGAGATAACGAAAGAGTAGACTCTCCGCCACCCGTGGGTAAGTATCAACGGGGACAGGTTGTAGAGTATGATGTCGCATGGAATGTAATTGTTGTTGCTGAAGTTGATAATGTCCGTGAACAATATTTCCAGTTGGTTCAGGTCATCGTTTATAACCATGAGTTGATCCTCGAAGGTGTTTAGAGCGCCACGGCTTCCCTGTATTACTCGGACGAAGTAGATGTCTTCTTTTGTCTGGTTCATGACGATGTCCCCTGACGTTATGAGGTCGTAGAGGATCACCAGTATGGACCGCACACCTTTCTTCGAGTTACTCTGCGTTCTTTCTTTCATCCATTGGATCTCCTTCTCTCTCCGTGGATTAAGAAAAGTGATTAATGTGAACACGCCCCGCGGCTTCTCAACGTACTCCTCTGGTATGCCACCCATGAGGAACTGGGTGAGGTTGTCCACGAGGAACGAGAAGCTAGGGCTGGTCATCCCGAGGTATATAAAGACCTTTATGAAGGTCATCATAAAGTCCACGTATCCCTCGTTCATGAGCTGGTAAATGTATGCGGCGTTAAGGAACATGATGTTTGCCCAGCCAGCGATCAGCATGTTGATCTCGGGATTCCATTTCAGTTTAATGACGATCAGGCTAGCCGTGATGAAAATATAGGGAGCAAGGGCGACGAAAAGGCCGAAGTCGATCCAATCTCTACCTAGTATCATCAGCGCTCCCAAGGTAACAGGAAGAATCAGCGCCGCCAGTAGGATCGTTCTCAGCCTATCAACAAGATCGCCTATGCCTGCAATGATCAG
>DATKWY010000201.1:0-9610 GCA_035529295.1 Candidatus Desulfaltia sp.
ACTGAGCTCTTCGACGCCATCACGGGACTCAGGTGCCTGGCCAGGGACCACGGGTTCCCCCTGGTGGGTGTCACAAAGGATTCCACCGTCTTCTACATGTACATGGCTTTGATGAGGAAGGCCGTGTTGGACGCGGGTCTCGGTTGGATGAGTAAGGACGTGGATGAGGCGTCCAGCCCCCTAAGCCTCAGACTAAGGGCGGAGCAGTGGCATCCGGACAAGCGAGCCCAGGCGGAGGTCTTCCTGGAGAGGAGGCCCCTCTGCGACACTGCCTTGGTCAACGAAGTTGCGAAGGGAGAGGGCTACACCCATCCGCTGCTGCTGGCCCCCTCCATCTACTATGGTAGGGATACGGGCACCCCCGACCTCTATAAAAGAATCAGGAACAACGTGGGGGGCCTGAAGGCCGACCCAATTATAACGGCCCTCGAGGGGTTCTTCCGGTGCCCAGGGGTGGCCGTCACCTACTGGAGGCCTACTGAGAAGGCTAGGCCCTTCAGGGTGGACGTCTCGGCATCCTGGCTGGGGCACAGCGACCCCTGGGACAGGCTGAAGTCCAACATATTCGTGGACCCAGGCACCGACCTAAAGCCGTTGGAGATGGTGCTCAACCACCTGGGGTACTGGCACGTGAACCCCATAGAGTACAACGTGCCTCTGAGACAGGCCGACATGCTGGCCAGGTTCGACCGAGAGCTTTACAGGCATAAGTATGAACCATTTATTGTGAAGAGGCTGGAGCGGGCGGGCCTCCTGGTCACCGACTCCAGGCGCGACATAAGGGAGATAGACGGATGAAAGAGTACGGGCTGATTGTGGGCCAGAGCAACCCAAGCTTCTACGAGTTCAACATCATCGACCCTGACTACAGGCCGGTGAACTACGAGTACGTCCAGGTGGAGGTGGAGGAGTTCAAGCCCGACGGCTCCAGGGAGAGGCACCAGGTCCTTGGCCAGGTCAAGTCCCTCACGGCTAGGCACCCCTTCTACGATCAGCGCACCTCCCCCGGCGCCGCCTGGAGGCAGCGGGAGCTGGGCGTCGCCGAAGACATGATCCAGGTCATAGCCTCCGCCAAGGTCCTGGGCTACATATACGAGGAGGGAGGCCGGAGAGACGTGAGGCGCCCCAGGTCGCCCCCCATGCCCGGGACTCCGGTACATAGGGCGAGCGACGAGCTCCTGCAGCAGCTGTTCAGCGTACCCGAGGACGAGCTGCCCCTGGACGTGGGCAGCCTCCTCCACAGGCAGCAGATCAAGATACCCATCAGCGGACGGGAGCTCCACAGGCACACCGCGGTCCTCGCCATGACCCGGTACGGCAAGAGCTACTTCGCGGGCCGCATCATGGAGCAGCTCCTCAAGCAGGGGGCCACCATCCTCACCATAGACGCCCACGGCGACTACGCCAACATGAACATGGACGCCCAGGGACGACAGCACCCCCTCTTCTGGGACAAAGTCAAGGTCTTCCGGCCCGAGGCCGCCGAGTACTTCGAGGGACCCCACGTCAGGCCCCTCCGCATCAGCATATCCGGGTGCAGTCTGGGCGAGCTCTGCGTACTGGCGGACATCCAGGGCAGCCTGCAGCGCATAGTGCTCAGGAACGCCGTGAAGAGGGCTCAGACCAAGAACCCGGTCTACAGCCTGGACGACATCATCGAGGAGCTCTACGAGGGCATGCCCGAGAAGGCGGGCGACGTGGAGAGGTACGACCGCATAATCACCTACCTGGAGAACCTGAGGGACCAGAACATATTCACCGAGGGCGACCTAGACATCCGCGAGTTCTTCAAACCCATGCAGATGAGCGACATATACCTCAGCGGCATCAGCGACAACGTCCAGGACGTCGTGGTTGGCATGATCCTCAGACGCATATTCAACGCCAAGTTCAGGCGAGAGCCCTGGGCCAGGCTACCCATATTCATATTCGTGGAGGAGGCCCACAGGTTCGCCGCGCCCCCAGACATGGGCGGCGGCAGGTTCAGCCGCGACATCCTGGCACGGATCGCTGCGGAGGGCGCCAAGTTCGGCGTCTTCCTAACCGTCATCAGCCAGAGGCCCAGAAAGATAGACCCGGACATCCTCAGCAACTGCAGCAACCTGGCCATCCTCAGGGTCGTCAACAGCACCGACCAGCACACAATACAGGCAGCCAGCGAGTCCTTCAGCGAGGACCTGCTGGACGACCTCCCCGCCCTGGAGCAGGGGGAAGCCGTCCTGGTGGGCCCCTTCGTCCCGGTGCCGGTGATGATAAAGACGGCCACGAGGGAGACCAAACACGGGGGCACCACCCCCGACGTCTTCGGGCTCCTCAAGGAGGCCAGAGGCCAGCTAGAGGAAGAGGAAGAGAAGAAAAGCATCAGGCTCCACTAGGTGATGCAATGAGGTTCGCGGTCCTGGCGGACACCCACATCGGGCGAAGCATACCCCTGGCCATCGCCGAGCACAGGCGCGAGGCCTTCAACAGGGCGCTAACCCGGGCCGTGGACCTGTGCGTGAAGCGGGGCGTGGACTACGTGTTCATCGGGGGCGACCTCTTCGAGAGGCGCACCCTGCGCCCCCACCTGGTCCAGTTCGTCCACGACGAGCTGTACAGGCTCGCCCGGATGAACGAGGAGCGGCACGGCCTCAAGGCCAAGATACTGGTGGTTAGAGGCAACCACGACGGCCGCCCCCAGAGCGACACCCTGGACTACATAAAACATCCCCTGGCCGACTACCTCCACGTTTTCGGGGACACGCCAGAGACGGTCGTCTACCGGGATGAAAGGCTCCACGTGGTGGGCCTCAACTACTACGACCAGGCGGAGAAGGCCTTCGACGTGTTAGCTGTCCCCGGGTTCAAGGACGCCAAGGGAATCAGGGTGCTCCTGGTCCACCACTTCATAGGTGGCTACAACGACGTGCCGCCCTACAGCGAGTACCTCACCTTCGACAAGCTGGCCGAGGTGAAACCGGACTACGTGTTCAGCGGCCACTACCACAGGCGATGCGAGCCCAAGAGGCTGCCGGGCGGCGGCTGGGTGCTCACCCCGGGCAGCCTGGAGATGTACGACTTCGCCGAGAACCCCGACAAGGGATTCTACTTCGTGGAGATCGGCGAAGGCGAGCCCAGGTTCGAGTGGATGCCCCTGGAGCCAATGCACACCATGAGGCAGGTGAAGGTGGAGGCCGACAGGAGGCGGCCCCCCCAGTGGTTCATGGACCGGATCAGGGACGAGGTGCAGGGCTTCGCCGAGGAGCTCAACGAGGCCGGTAAGCAGGGCTACCTCAGGGTCGTCGTGGAGGGCAGGCTCAGCGAGGGGTTCCCCAGCGACGTCACCACCAGGGAGGCCGAAGCCATCATGGAGCGAGAGCCCAGCCTCCTCTGGGTGGACGTGGAGACCATGAGGCTGGACATGCCCCCCATGGCCGCAAGGCCCGAGAGGACCAGCGGCGACGTGGCCGAGTACTTCAGAGACTTCGGGGAGTTCAGCGCCGACATCAGAGACATGCACAGGCGCGTCAAGGAGGCCCTGGAGAACGAGGCCAGCGAGCAGACAGGGCTCCTCACACCCACCGGCAGGACCCCCTTCGTGGCGGACTGGGTTGAACGCTTCGAGGCCAGGCGCTTCAAGGAGGCCGAGCCTTGATCGAGGAGATAAGCCTACGCGGCTTCAAGAGCTACAGGGACCGCCAGACCATCAGGTTCACCAGGGGCGTCAACAAGATAAGCGGACGCAACGCCGCAGGCAAGACCACCATCCTGGAGGCCATCCTGTTCGGCCTCTTCGGGGAGGTCCCCGGCGTGGACAAGCGGGACCTGGTGAGCCTGGGCTTGGACAGCCTCTACGTCAAGGTCACCTTCACCAGCCCCCTCACAGGCCAGAGGGCCACCATCATCAGGGAGGGGGAGGTCGCCCAGAACAACCGGACTGGGGAGCGGAGCTTCCGCTCCAAGGAGAACACCCTCCAGGTGGAGGACGAGGCCCCCGTCACCAAGATCACGGACATTCAGGCCCGCCTCAGGGAGCTCCTGGGCGTGGGCCGCACCACCTTCCTCAACGTGGTCTACGCCAAGCAGAAGGAGTTCATAGACATCGTCCGCCCCAGGGACGAGAAGCGGATGGACGCCATGCTGGGCCTCACCACCCCCGCCGAGGTCAGGGAGCAGCTCAGAGAGGCCAAGAAGGTCCTGCAGATGAAGGGCAGGGTGGACCAGAGGCCGGCCATCGAGGAGCGCATTAGGAACGCGGAGCAGGCGATAAAGGATGCAGCCGCCCAGGCCGAGCAGCTGGAGGGGCAGCTGAAGGAGCTGGACGAGGGCCTGAGGCAGAGGAAGGCGGAGGAGGCGGAGGCCCACCGGAGGCTTCAGGAGGCCGAGCGGCTCCAGAGCAGGCTCCAGGACCTGGAGAGGCAGAGCACGCGGCTGAACGAGGTGAGAGCCACCCGCGAATCCAAGGAGGAGGACCTCCAGCGCCTAACCGAGTCCTTCGAGGACGACCCCGCCAAGCTCCAAGCCGACCACGAGACCCAGCTCCAGTCGGCCCAGAGCGCCGAGCAGAGGCTACAACGGCTCCTGGACACAGAGCTGGACCAGGAGAGGCGCGAGCACATCGGGGCCGTCGAGCGGCTGCAGCACCAGATAGACGAGCACACCTCCCTCAAGGAGCAGGGCTTAACGGTCTGCCCCAAATGCGGCCAACCCATAGATCACAGCCTCCTAGAGGAGGACGTCGAGAGCTGGACACGGGAGCTGGAGGAGAAGCGTAGCCGCCTCAAGGCCGTGGAAGCCGAGATATCCACCATAAGGGACCAGGCCCAGCAGTCGAGAAGAAGAGCCGAGAAGACCAGGGAGCAGCTCACAGACCTCAAAGCCCGGATCAGGCAGGTGGAGGAGACCAGGGCAGACATCAGAGACCTGGACCGCCAGGCTGAGCGTCTGCAGGCAGGCGCCCAGGAGGCGGAGGAGGCCACACTCCGGGAAGCAGAGGAGCAGCTGGGCCGGGCCTTCGCGTCGCCGATAGATGCGGCCAAGTGGCTTGAGGAGAGGATCAGGGCCCAGAGGAAGGAGTACAACGCCCTCACCAAGACGGTGGGGGACATGGAGGGCGAGCAACGATCCCTCAGACGCCAGAGAAGCGACTACGAGAGCCGCCTGGAGCAGCAGAGGGCCGTCCTGGAGGACTCCAATGCCCAGCTGGAAGCCATGGAGGAGTACGAGGCCAAGATAAGGGCCCTGGAGGCCGTTCAGGACAGGTACACGGTCTACGAGAGGGAGCTACGGGAGAACACCGTCAGGCTCCTGGAGTACCGCACCTACGAGTACTTCCAGCGCCTCACCGACCAGCAGCTCTACAGCGGCTGCCACATCGACAGGGACAAGTATGTGCTGGAGGTGCAGCCCATAGGCAGCCCCAGGCCCCTGCCGGCGTGGAGGGCGGGCGGCGGCCACGAGAGCCTCCTGGCCCTGGCGGAGCGGCTGGCCCTCCTCAGGGTGATGGAGTTCCCCCACCTGCTGATACTGGACGAGCCCACCGACGCCGTGGACTCTGAGAACGTGCCCCAGCTCCTGGACTACATTGCCAGGACAAGCGAGGAGATAGGCCAGGTGCTCCTGGTGACCCATCACGGTTACGGTGAGGAGCAGGGCGTCAACCTGATAACGGTGAGTAAGAGCGGCAAGGAGTCCCGTGTGCAGCAGGGCCTCTAGCGGCTGGTCTTGGGCTTATACTTCTTCTCCTTGTACTTACCCGTAAGCCTCACGTGGGTGCCCCCACGAGTGGCTGAGGACTCTATGGACTCGTCCATCTTCCTGCACTCCAGCTGCCAGTCGCACTCGGCGCAGTCCTCCTCGGAGCCGTACATGCCTATGCAGTCGGGGCGTCTGCTCATGCTCATATCATGAGGGGTCCTGAAGCACACTGTAAAAACTTGTCGATAAAAAAAGGGGTTAGGAGCCCTTAGCGGCCTCTATGAGGTCCCCCATCTTGAAGGGGTACATCTCCGCCAGCTCCCTTGCCTCGGCCTCGGGGACCCCCTGGGATATGAGCTGCCTCCTGAAGGCGCCGCGGGCCCTCCTGTAGCCGGTGCTCCACTGGATGGCCCAGCCTGGGGCCCTGACCATCAGCCCTAGGGCTTTCACTAAGGCGAGCAGGCTGAAGCGGCTGCTCACGGTTTACTCCTCGTCTTTGTAGTAGCTGTGTTCCCCTATGCGGGCGTCCTTCATCATGCCCTTCCAGTTGGTGACGGTCTGCATGTACTCCCGGGTCATGGCCATGGCCTCGGCCTCGGGTATGCCGTTCTCTATGAGGGTCCTCCTGAACTCTGCGACGCTCTTCGCCATGTTGGCCGCGGCCTCGGGGCTGAAGAAGCTGTCCATGATGCCGCGTATCATCTTGGGCACTTTTTCGCTCACCGTGTCCAGCACGGCTGCTAGGTCCTCTGGGTCTTCCACGAAGTCTTTCCTTCTTCTTCTGTGTTCATCCATCTTGGATCAATATGGATGTGGGGGTGATCAACGCCTATAGGTGTGGTGGAAAAAACTGATCACCTTCTGATCAGTGAGCACTTTAAATCCCGTCCCTCCTCTTGATCAGGCATGGTCGGAGAGGAGGCCCTGGGGTTCTTGACCTCAGTCTACGCGTGGATAGACACCAACCTGGGCTCCCTCGTAGCCTCGGCGGTCCTGGTGTTCCTCCTGCTGCTAGTCTACAGGGTCATAAGCTCCAATGTGACCCGGCTCACGACGCAGGGAATCCTGGACCCCAACTCGGCGTTCCTCATCAACAGGCTGGTGAAGTGGACCTTCTACCTGGTGGTCACCGTAGTCGTCTTCAACGTCCTGGGCGTCAAGGTGGACCTCTTCCTCGGCCTCTGGGTGCTGGCGGGGGGCACCGTCATCGGGTTCGCGTCCATGAACACCATAGGTAACGCCATAGCTGGCCTCATACTCATGGTGAGCCGACCCTTCAAGATCAAGGATAGGCTCTTCTTCCAGAACCAGTATGTGGAGGTGGAGGGCATCGACCTCATATACACCAGGATGCGGACCCTGGACAACGTGCTGATATCGGTGCCCAACCAGATGGTGCTTAACACGGTGATCCAGGACTTCAGCACATTCAACGTGGTGAGGCGCAGATGCGTTGTGACCGTGGACTATGGCGAGAGACCTCAGCGGGTGAGGGAGCTCCTGCTGGATGCAGTGAAGAAGGTTGACATGATCCTCGAGGACCCTAAGCCCTTCGTCTGGGTCACCGATCTTCAGAACTTCGCCATGGAGTACACCCTCTTCTACTTCATCGACGACGTTATGAAGATCATCAGGATAGACTCGGGTGTGAGGGAGGCTGTTCACGAGGTGTTAACTGAGGCGGGCGTCGATATGACCACCCCGAACCTGATAAAAACGGTGTAAACCATCCTTAAACCATGAATTTCTTACCCTGTTTATTATAACGAGTTCCTATATCCTTGTATTGTTTTAACATAAAGAAGATAAAATCTTTATATACTCTAAAAATAACATTATTATATAAATAAATTACATTTTTATTGTAAGAAATACTTCTCATTCTAATAATATTTACATGTATAATTTTGAGAATCTGTTATTTGGAACCTGAAATCTTCCCAATATGCCCATTAAGGCAACATGGAGAGAGAAATAAGATGCCCATATGTGCAATCTGTGGCGAGGAAGTGGAACACGTCACCAAGTGCAAGATGTGCGGTGAAAAGTTCTGCTCAGACTGCGGCGAACCAGACGAGAAGCTCTGCATCTACTGCGTGGACGAGGACGACGACTGGGACGACGACGAGGACTTCAAAGACGAGGACGTGGAGGAAGAGGACGAAGAGTAGCCTCCTCGCGCAGCCCACATCTTTTCTTTATTATTCATTTTTGGGGTCAACGTTATTAGCGGCGGATCAACTAAGATCGTATGCCTGATTTTTCCGGTATTCTTGAGAACATCCCCGAGTTCAAGCGCTACATGACGGTTGACGAGCTTCACCAGAGGTCGGCGGAGCTGGTGAACGAGCACGCCGACAGGGTTGAGCTCATAGATCTGGGTGAGAGCACCAACGGAGAGACCATCGAGTGCCTGAAGATCGGTGAGGGCAGGTACAATGCCCTTCTCCACGGGTTCCCCAACTGTGAGGAGCCCTTCGGGGGCAACCTCCTGGACTACCTGTCGTGGGCCCTGGCGGAGAACGACCAGCTGAGGGATGAGATGGACTACACCTGGTACCTGGTTAAGTGCAGTGACCCTGACGGGGCGCGGCTTAACGAGGGGTTCCACCTGGGGCCGCATACGCCCATGAACTTTACCCTCAACTATTATAGGACGCCTAACGCGTTGACGCCGGAGAGCTGCTTTCCCTTCAGGTTCGGGCCCCTGGACCTTGACAGCCCGGTGCCTGAGACCAGGGCCCTGATGAGGCTGATGGACAGGGTTACTTTCCAGTTCGTGAGCAGCCTCCACATGATGAAGTGGGGGGGCGTCACCTACGAGGTGCCTCACCCTTGCCCTGAGCTGTACGCACCACTTTGGGAGATGGCTAAGATGTTCAACGTGTTTCCCCGGAAGCGGCCGGGGACCACGATTGCGCCTGGGGTGATGCAGGCCGCGTACCTGACGCCGGCCCGGGGCTACGTCCGGCACTGGGCTTCTGGTAACGCTAACATCGAGCCCATTCGGGGGTGCTACATCTACGAGTATGGGCAGATGATGAACCCGGGCCTGTTCATGATGATCCCTGAGTGCTGCATATGGTTTGATCCCAGGATGTGGGATGACACTCCCAGCGATACTTCCATGGGGGAGAGCCTGGCCTACGCCAAGGAGCGCTCGGACGAGGTGAACCAGTATATGCTGGGGGTCTGGAACCGGGCATTGCCCCACCTGAGGCTGGGATCGCCTTTCAAGGTGATGATGGATGAGCACATGGAGCCCATAGTGAAGCGGTACACGAACGTGAGTAACCCGCCTTTCAGCTTCAACAGTAATGTGCACGCCCGTCTGGCTACGGAGGCGGAGAAGGTGGGCATCGAGGGCAGGGACGACCTGTACAGGATGTTCTACCTGGGCGGCCTCATCAGGACCTTCGACGCGGAGCTGGAGGCCGGGGGCCCGGAGGCTATGGCTGCGCTGAGGGACGAGGTTTACATGAAGCTGCAGGAGTACGACAATTATCTGCATGATAACTACACGGTGGCGGCGCACCCCATCAGGAACCTGGTGGGTATGAGCCTGGGCGCGTTGCTGCACAGCGCCCTGTATGCTAGGCGTGGGGCGCTGTGGTACTAGCATCTCTTTTTTATTCCAAGCTACTGGGAATTCCATGTTTTTGGCTTGTCGAAGTACGGGAAATGACGGTGGTTGGGTAAAATGTGAGTTTTTTTAGATTACAATTGGCAAGTATTCAGTGAGGGGCTCGTGTCCTTTCTCCATTCCAAAGTCTAGTGCTTTATTACACGGAACAAAACCCACTAACCTTCCTTAATGACGCCGAACCGCCTGTAAAGCTCCATGAACCTGGCCATCACTAGGGCCCTGAGCCGCTCCTCAAGCCGGTGCCTCTCGTTCCTGATCCGCCTCTCCTCCTGAACCAGCCTCTTGATC